>JAYTNW010000155.1:0-3981 GCA_043748115.1 Bacteroidota bacterium
TCCACATACAAAACTAAACCTTTTAAGTATTCGCCTTCTGGATGAAAAACCGATACCGGATGATCGGCAGGTTGTGAGAGGCGGTGTATTATTTTTACTGTACGTTTTGCTTGCTGTGCTGCCTGAAAAATAACTTTGGAAAACAGTTCCTTGTTTACCGCTTGAGAGCATGAAAATGTAAAAATGATGCTTCCTGGTTTAGCTTTTTTAAAAACAGCCAAATTCAAATTGCGGTAACCTATCATTGCTTTGGCAACGGCATCTAAACGTTTTGCAAATGCTGGCGGATCTACAACCCACACATCATAATCTTCTGAAGATGCTTTCAAAAATTCAAAAACATCCTCACAGTAAAATTGATGTTGTGGAAAATTATTTAGCTCAATGTTTCTATTGGCCCACGCTTCTGCTTTGGCAGAACTGTCAACGGAGTGTACCATTGATGCGGAAGCTGCTAATGCGTAAACAGAAAAACCAGCGGAGTATGAAAAGAGATTAACAACTTTTTTGTTTTTGCTGAATTGTTGCAACAGTTTTCTGCTGTCACGTTGATCATTAAAGAAGCCTGTCTTTTGACCCTCAACCCAATTTACATAAAACTTTAAATCGTTTTCTGTAACCTCGGCATCGCTTCTCTGACCAAATAAAAAACGGCTTTCGCTGGATTTAAAAAAACTTTCATCACTTTTATCATACACACTATCTAACTGCTTTTGGTAAACAACTTGTAAGGCTTTAGTAATTTGTTCACGGCAACGGAAAATACCTTCCACATGTGCCTGTATTACCGCTGTTGTGTTGTAAATGTCAATGATCAATCCTGATAGGCCATCGCCTTCGCCATGTATTAAGCGATAGGCAGTGGTTGATAAATTGTCGGTAAGGTTAAGTTGTTTACGCAAGGCAAAGGCCGATGCAATTTTGAGGTTCCAAAAATTTTGGTCAATAGTTATTGGCAAATGAGAAACAACCCGAATGGCAATGCTGCTGTGGTGAAAAAAGCCACAACATAAAAAGGTATTGTCATTCGCAAAAACATTTACAATATCACCATCAGCAAGTGATTTATCTTTTTTATCAATCGCACCTGAAAATATCCACGGGTGAAAATTAGAAACGCTTCTTTCTTTTCCTTTTTTTAATACGATTTTTGAATAGGTAGAAGTTGATTCGCCCACGAGAATAAAATTAATTATTTTTTGAAATTTGAGGCCACCACCAAGTCTTTACTTCCTTCTGAATACTCATAAAATCCGGATCCCGATTTTTTTCCGAGGCTGCCCGCTGTTACCATATTCACCAATAATGGACAAGGTGCATATTTCGGGTTTCCAAAGCCATCATGCAACACACGCATTATGGCAAGGCAAACATCTAAGCCAATAAAATCAGCAAGTTGTAAAGGACCCATGGGATGTGCCATGCCTAATTTCATTACCGTGTCAATTTCTTCCACTCCAGCAACGCCTTCGTATAAGCTATAAACAGCTTCGTTAATCATTGGCATTAAAATGCGGTTGGCAATGAAGCCAGGATAATCATTTACCTCCACAGGGATTTTACCTAGTTTACGGCTCATGTCAAAGATGAGTTTAGTAACCTCGTCACTGGTTTTGTAACCGCGTATTACTTCAACTAATTTCATTACAGGCACAGGGTTCATAAAGTGCATGCCTATTACTTTATCAGCGCGTTTGGTTACGGCAGCTATTTTAGTAATGGAAATAGAGGAGGTATTGGTTGCTAAAATTGCATCAGGCTTACAGGTGGCATCCATTTCCTTAAAAATGGAGAACTTAATGTTTTCATTTTCCGATGCCGCTTCAATTACGAGGTCAGCATTTTTTACGCCTTCACTCATTTGAGTAAAAGTATAAATGTTTTTTAGGGTGTTATCTTTATCGCTGGCCTGTATAGCGCCTTTGGCCACCATCCTGTCTAGGTTGCCTGAAATAGTTTTCATTGCTTTTTCCAACGCAGGTGCAGCTATGTCAATTAATGAAACCGTAAAGCCTGATTGCGCACAAACATGGGCTATTCCATTTCCCATGGTGCCTGAACCTATCACTGCTATATTTTTTATCATTGTTTTATATTTTTTCGGTGAGTTATTTTTATTCTAAATTCTATAAATCTATTTTGCACAACCACCCAAGTGTTTCAGAGGGACAGAGGTTGTATGTTTTAATTATAAATTCTGCATTCTAAATTCTGCATTCTGAATCCCTTATTTATTTCCCTCGACCTTGAACTATAATTTTTAAGGTATAGAACAATATTTTTAGATCCAATGCTAGTGACATGTTCTCAATGTAAATAATATCATATTTCAGTCGCTCAACCATTTGATCCACATTTTCTGCGTATCCAAATTTAACCTGCCCCCATGATGTAATGCCGGGTCGCACCTTATGCAAGTGACGATAGTGAGGAGACTTTTGCATAATCTGGTCAATAAAATATTGGCGCTCCGGCCTTGGACCTACCAGCGACATTTCACCGATCAGCACATTAAAAAATTGTGGCGTTTCATCGAGCCTTACTTTGCGCATAAATTTTCCGAAAGGGGTAATGCGGTTATCGTGTTTGCTTGCTAGTTGTGGCCCTTCATCCTCTGCATTAATGTACATGGACCGAAACTTTAAAATATTGAATGGGTTTCCGTGTAAGCCTATTCGTTCCTGTTTAAAAACAATGGGGCCTTTACTCGTTAGTTTTACAACAAGTGCCGTTGCAATGTAAAGCGGCAGCAGCACGATGATCAATATCAGCGATGCAAGAATATCAATGAGCCGTTTAACATATTGTTGCCACACTGGCATTAGGTGAGGGTAAATTTCAATGAGTGGTGCACCAAAAATGGAATTCATTTTTACCGACCCCGATAAGATGTCGTACATGTCAGGAATTATTTTTACAATGGCATCTGTATCTTCCAGTTCATTAATGATTTTGCCTATGTTTTCATGCTCTGATGATTCAATGGCGATAATCACTTCCTCAATTTTGTATTTCGAAATAGAAGGTTGAATGTCAGCAATGCCTCCCAAATGCTCCAGTTTTCCTTTTAAATATTTGCCGTTGTTTTCATCAACATGTATAAAGCCCATAAATTTGTTTCCCTGACTTGATTGCTGTGCTTCCAGTTCTTCAAATATTTTTAATGCATTTTGACTGCTCCCAACCAAGAGTGTGTTAAAACCTATTTCCCGTCTTTTTATTTTGTTGCCGGCAATGGTGGTAAGTACCAGTCGAAAGAAAACAGTGATGAAAAAGTGTAACCCCAAAAGTGTAAAAATGGTGTGGTAATAACTTTGGTAGTTTATGATTACGTCATCTAGCAAAAGTGTAAAAAATATTACCAACACCCCAATGATGGATGCCATGGCAGTTTGCCCCAATTCTTTTAGCCGTGATTTTCTATAAATATTATTGTAGGTGCCTAAAAATGCATAAAAGGCCATCCATGCCAGTGGTATAAAGATGATGCCGATATAAAATTTTTTGTCGTTGATAAACGAAAGTAAGGTGAACGAAAGTTCTTGCTCCACACAAACCTTGCGGTAAGCAAAAAATAACGCCCATGCCAAGGCAGCCGAAAGGTAATCAGCTATCAAGTATTTTATTACTTGTAACTTCTTATTCATTATTTGTAAACCACTTTTACGTTGTCAAAAAAAAATTCCTCTTTTGTGGATGCATCAGTTCTTTGATTGGCAAAGACAATATTGAATTTAGTCGCGGTAGGGGTCATCACCATCGTGGGGCGCAATTCAATATATATCTTATTCCATTCTTCTTTAGTGTTAAGGGTAATGATGTTGTTTTTAGTCACCGTCCCAAAAGCGTCTTCTGCTTGTAACACCACAGAAAATGGATAGGAATTTCGATAATTCATTTCTAGGTATATATTGGTTCCGTCATTAGGAAGGGTAAGCACATTTGATTTCACTTCAAAACTGTACATTCCTGTGTCCACCT
>JAYTNW010000156.1:0-10512 GCA_043748115.1 Bacteroidota bacterium
TGTGCCGCATGAAATAAACAACAGCGCTATCGAAAAAATGGAAACACATTCTACATTAAAAATTATTCGGTACTCGCAATGTAATATTGAGGATTTAAAAAAGGCTCAGGTAATGGTTGTTGACACTGTGGGTATGCTTTCAAAAATTTACCGTTACGGCCAGGCAGCATATATAGGTGGAGGTTTTGGCAAAGGCATACATAATACTTTAGAGGCAGCAGTGTATGGGTTACCTATTTTATTTGGTCCTAATTATTTAAAGTTTAACGAAGCCAAAGCTTTAATCTTAAATAATGGTGCGTGGAGCATTAATAATTTTAAAGAGTTAAAAAGCAAAATGGATTTTTTAATAGTTGATAAAAGAGATGCAACATCTGCCGGTATGCTAAACAAAAATTATGTTATACAACAAGCCGGGGCAACAGATAAAATCTTGGAGCGCGTAAAGCATATTTTAGCTACTTCGACTAAACATTAATCGGCAATAGGCTCTATCCTCAACTTCACGTTCTTCGTTTTTGCGTGGAAAAACAAACCCACGTAAAGCCACAAAGCACATCAATATAATCCTTCAATTTTTTGTTCTCTGCCTCCTAGTGGAAGAAACATTTTTATCTACACTCACTAATTTTCCGTACTTAGAAAAACATACTTGCAAACCCAATTCCGAATAAAAAAATAAGGGCATACAAAGCAAGTATAACAATGCATAAAATACCCATAAAGCGGAAGTTGGATTTCAGGTATTTAAAAGCAAGTGTTAGCTCTGTCTCATTTCTGGTTTGAATGGCTGTTTTCATATGCGATGAAAAACGATATAGGTATAGCACAGGAAAATAATAAATCAACCCTATGATGATGTAAAAAACAATAAAAGCTGCTCCACCGTAAATTTCAGAAATGTTTTGCTTTTGAGGATCAAACATATCACTCATTGAGCCAGCTAAACCTAAAAATGCTGTAGCCATACCACCAACAACTATGATTAGTCCAATGAAAACAAATCCGAGAATACTGAAAAAATTTCCCCAGCGCCTTACTTCCCAAAGGTGCCTGAGCGATTGGTTTGACAATGTCATAGCAAACCCATCAGGAGAGGTGGAGGGGTCTGTTAAAGGGGTAGTGTTATTTTCCATGTTAGTGAAAGGTGTTTTGATAAAATGTTAGTATTAAAAATTTATTCTAAATATTCCGGTGCCCAACCATTGAGCAATTCTGTAAGTAAAAGATTTTCTTCGCGCGAAATTTTATTGTCGGCCTTTGCCAGTTTAAGAGCAAAGTCAATCATTGCTGTGCGCTCTTCCTCTGTGCTTGCTTGGTAAAAAACATCCATGGCCCGTGTAAAATGATTAAAGTATTCCGACCGTGGCAGCGTGCCTAAAAAATCAATTTCATTATCAAAGTCAAAACGGGAAGGGAAATTCTCCGTCATAAAATCAACTATTATTTTACCCTCTGCTCCCGAAAAATTTCTGTCGGCATTGGAAATTAGCATTAATATATGATAGCCTGAAATGGCTTTTTGCTTTTGTGACATAAGTTATTGGTTGTGAAACGAAGATAGAAAAAATACGAAATAAAAATTTTATTTCACACCTACAAAATCTTTTAAATAAAAAGGCTCGAAATATGCTACATCTTCGAAATCTTGCCCAGCAAATTTTTCTTCTGCAAAGGTTAGCATTCCTTGGGCGGACATTGTAAAATCATCTGCAAACAAGGCATTGGGATTATTTTGCAGCAGCTCTTTAAACTTAAAAGCTCCGTTCCCGAAAAATAAAATCTTTGTTTCTGCTAGTTCCTGCTGTAAAAAATCTTCGGTTAAAACAACGGCTTCCACGGGCCGCATCATCTTAAGGGTATCATCAAAACTTGCAGTGTAAACTTCCATTCTTCTGGCATCAAGCATGGGGCAAAAAACAGAAGCAATGGTTGTGTTGCTTTCTTTTTGCCAAGCAGTCATCGCCTGTAATGTGCTTACGGCTATGAGAGGTTTGTTCAACGCAAAGCATAATCCTTTTGCAGTAGCTACGCCAATGCGCAACCCGGTGTATGATCCCGGTCCGCAACTTACAGCCACTGCATCAAGTGCCGCATAATCCAGTGTGTTTTCCTTTAGTAGATCATCAATAAAAACAGAAAGCAAAGAGGCATGGGAGCGGCTGTTGTGCGTTTCTTTTACAGCCAAAATTTTACCGTTTCGTGATAGGGCTAACGAGCAAGTGTCTGTAGAGGTTTCAAGGTGTAAAAGCAGTGGCACGTTTACTCTTTGTTTTCATCATTAAAAAGCTGGTCTCTTGGCACCACCTTTATTTTCTCACCGTCCTTTAATTTTTTAGACACAGCCTGGTAGGGATCTGTAATCACTTCTTCTCCTGCCTTTACCCCGTCTAAAATTTGTATGTGGTTGCTGTCCTGTATCCCTGTTTTAACTACACGCATTTTTGCTACGCCATTTTCGTTTACAAAAACAATCTCCTTTACAGGGGTCTGATCCTCGGCAGCGGCAGTAGTAACGGTAGGTTTATTGGTTGTTCCATCATCGTTTTTTCTAGCTACTTCTTTGCTGGAACTGCGCTGGGTAGTATCGCGGGTGGTCACCGCTTTAATGGGTACAGATAATGTGTTTTCGGCTCGCTTGGTTTGAATATCAACCGTTGCAGACATTCCAGGTCTAAAAGGAGAAAACTCTGGATGATCGGAAGGGATAAGGTCGGCATACGATTCTCGCAATATTCTGATCTTAACGGCAAAGTTGGTCACCTGCTCTGTTGATGTTACCGACTCATTAGGCGAGTTGGCAATTTCTGTTACAATGCCTTTAAATTTACGTCCGCTGTAAGCATCTATTTCAACCATGGCGGTGTCGCGAAAATGAATACGTATAATATCGTTTTCTCCCACATCGGCATTCACTTCCATTTCCTGCAGGTTGCTGATGCGTAGTATCTCAGTTCCATCGGTAAAACTTGTACCGGCTACACGCTCCCCTTTTTTCTTGCTCACTTTGGAAATGGTTCCATCCACGGGCGCAAATATTTCTGTTTTGTTCAGGTTTTCTTTTGCTTCCCGCACACCGGCATTGGCGCTGCTGATGTTGTACTGTGAGCCCGATACATTTTGCTTGGCGGCATCAACCTCTGCCTTAGCAACTTCATAAGCAGATTTTATAATTTCAAAATCTGAAGCACTGATTACTTTTTCATCAAACAACTTTTTGTTTCGGTTAAAGGCAACTTCCGCCTTTATAAATTGGCTTTCGGCCTGTGCAAGACGTGATTTGCTGCCCTCAAAACTTGCACGCGTACTGTTTACACCCGCTACAGCACGATCTAATGATGAAACATAAATTTCTGGATTAATCTTGCATAGCAATTGTCCTTTCTTCACCACATCGCCTTCCTGCACCATCATGTCCACAATTTCTCCTGAAACATCTGAGCTTAGTTTTACTTCTACCTCGGGTTGCACCTTGCCACTGGCCGATACTGTTTCGACAATGTTTTGTAACGAGGTTTTTTCTGTGCTTACTTTAGTGGTTACATCATCACCCAGCCAGCCGGCTTTTTTGGCAACTACCAATAAAATGATGAGCAGGATGGCTGCTATAATGATGTTTCTAATGGTGTTATTTTTTTTCATGCTATCAGCACTAACGTTTAAAATGATAAAGGTTTTCCTAAATAAAAATCGAGTACTTTAACTTTTAATATAAAATCATACTTGGCCTGCAACAGGTCCGATTGCGCCTTCGTTAGGTTATTTCTTGAGGTAATGTAATCAAGGGAATTAAGCAATCCTGCATTGTATTTTTTTTCTGTGTAAGTGAACGAACGCTGTAAGGCATCAGCACTTTTGGTGGCTGCGTTAAACTTGTTGAATGCAGCCAGCGCATCTGCATGTGCCTGTTGCACCGATTTAAAAGTGTTGTTGCGTGTAAGCTTTGCATTTAACCTTGCACTTTCAAAATTTAATTTGGCTCTGGATACATTGCTTTTTACCGACCAGCCATTAAAAAGAGGAATGTTAAGGCTAAACCCTACCGCCTTGGCGAAGTTGTCGTTTACTTGGTCGGTAAATGAAACATCTCTGTAATTGTAAATATACTGCGGTTGCAAAACCGTTTCTCCTGTTGAGGTAACAGCACCTGTGGGAATAAATCCGTTAAAAACAGGTGTTCCGTTAAGCTCCCTTGCCTGGTTGCTGAAGTTGCTGCTTAGCGACCCAAAAACGGATAATCGTGGAAAACGCCCGCCTCTTGCTATAGCAATACTCTTTTCCGCACTAAAAACCCTAATATCAGCACTCTTAATTTCCGGTAGCGTTTGCTCAGCCTGTTTGTAAATGGCGTCTGCCGTGAGCGAAAGCGACTCCTGTGATGGCAATTCCACAGCGGGAAACGCTAATTCAATGTCTGTTACGAAGTCTAATTGCATCAGTTGAATCAGGTTCAGCTTTGAGGTTCTGATCAGGTTTTCAACTGTAACTTTATTTAACTCTTCTGTGCTAAGCAAAGCATCAGCATCCAGCAGCGATCCTTCTGCCAGCAGGTCATTGTCCACCAAAAGCTTGGTGCGTTTTCTTTCCTGCGTTACCTGCTCCATTCTGTCGTTGGCGGCTTGCAGTTGTTCCTGGCTGTACAGCACCTGTAAAAAAGCGGTGGCAACACCCAGTGCAATGTCGTTTTGCGTTTTCACCACATCCTGTTTTCCCGCCTCTGCATCTAATCGGTTTTTGCGCAACGTGTTTTGCAGTTCAAGCCCTTCAAACAAAGGCATGCTGGCATTCAATGAGCCATTGCCCGATTGAAAGGTAGAATTTACAAACTGGTAAGTGGTTTGATCTAAACTGCGGCCAAAATTGTAGTTAAGTCCTGCACTGGCATTTACAGAAGGGAAAAAGCTTCCCATACTCTGACGGTAACTTACCTCTGCCAGCCGTGCTGTTATAATGGACTGATCAATGTTAATGTTGCTTTTTAGCGCATACTCAATGCACTCTTTTAGCGACCAGCTTTTTTGCGCACAAGCAATCTCCTGCGTAAAAACAGTAAAGTATAAGCAGATAAAAAATAGTAACCTCCGGTTTTTCATAAGCGATGGCAATGCGTGGCGAAATTAGTAATTGTTTTTGGTAATGCACTTAGTTGTAGTAAGCCAGGCTGTTAAAGCAATTGGCATGGCCTGTTGGTAATTGTGCCAATGAACACGGTAGGTTTATACTGCATTGAGGGTTTGGGTGGAGATGGAAAAAGTTGATCGAAGGCTTTTCTTGGTTTGTTATTACCCAAATCATGTTATTAGCAGTGATAAAAAAGTGGCTTTAAAAAATTTCAAGAGATAAAATAGTATAAGGAAGAGCGAAAAGCAATACCTTTGTCTTTTAGTCATGAAAACGGGTTTCAATACCTTTTCTCCACCAGCCAAAACTATTAAGAATGATCGTTGAAGAAAAACGAAAAACAGAACATCATACGCACCTTGACGCGCTGCCCGTAGAGCCGCAGTTGCTTGATTTTATTAAGCATAAAATCACTGTTAATGGTAGTCCTGAAAAGCATCGCTTTGTGGAGGAGCTGTTCGAGTTACATCGCACTTCTCATGGTTTTGACCCCAACAGCTTAATCAAAACTCGATTTCTCAGGTTAAAAGCCTCCGTGCTAAAGACACTGCTACATGAGGTAAATGATGAGGTAGGCCTTTTATACGTAACCGAAGAATACAAAACTCTTTATTCACGTTTTCATAGCGGCAACTTGCTTTATGAGAAACTGGATTTGATTAGACGTAAGATTGAGGCCAACGAATATGCAAACATTGATGATTGCATTGATGATTTTAAATCGCATTTGAACATGACCGATAACTATCAAACGGTGCTTGCGTTTTACAAATTTTTCCAGCCCTATTTCAAGCAAACACAAATTGCTCCTGAAATGAACCTGAAAACCTTTACAGTAAAGTAAGGGTGACCTTAAACACGCGATAAAACCTTTACTTTAGCCGAGCTACAAAAAGCAAGTTATGAATTTTGCCTTTAACGTTGCACGCAGGTATTTGCTCGGTAAAAAATCGCACACCATCATCAACATTATTTCCTTGGTGTCGGTAACGGGAGTGGCTGTGGGCACCATGGCTTTGGTAGTGGTGCTTAGTGTGTTTAATGGCTTTGGCGACTTAGTGGTATCTCTTTACGACACGTTTGATCCTGATGTAAAAATTACGGCTAGCGAGGGTAAAACTTTTTCCGAAGATGCCATTGACTTTAAAAAACTGAGTTCGTTAGAAGGTGTAAAGAATGTTTTTTTTACCCTGGAAGAAAATGCGTTGGTAAAGTATAACGATCGTCAATTCATTGCTACCTTAAAAGGTGTTGAAGATGATTTTATTTCTGCCACAGGCATTTCGAATAAAATGGTGGAGGGAAGCCATTTGCTGAAACAGGACAGCAAAAATTTTGCCTTAGTAGGCAGTGGCATTGCTTACTCGCTTTCCATGAATACGGAAACAGCATTTTTACCCATGTCGGTTTATGTACCCGATAAAAATGTAACGGCCATTATCAGTCCGGAAGAAGCGTTTAAACAACAGATCATTATTCCGGGTGGTGTGTTTTCCATACAACAGGATTTTGACAACAAATACATTTTGGTGCCGCTCTCTTTTGTTAAAGAACTTTTAGGTGAAGCAAAGAATGCCTCAGCAGTAGAAATAATGCTTGCTAACAAAAAGAACAATGACGTTGTAAATAAAATAAGGCAATTGGTCGGTAATAAGTTTAGGGTGCAGGATCGCGCACAACAGCACGAATTACTTTATAAAATTTTAAGATCGGAAAAATTAGCCGTGTTCCTTATTCTAAGTTTTATCATGGTAATAGGTATTTTTAATTTACTCGGCACCTTGTCTATGCTGGTGATAGAAAAGAAAAAGGACATTAAAATTTTAAAAAACCTTGGCGCCCCTTTCGAAATGGTAAAACGTGTTTTCTTTTATCAGGGTGCCCTTATTACCTTTACGGGTGTTGCCATTGGCTTGTTGCTGGGTTGGGCAATATGTTACGGACAGCAAACTTTTGATTGGGTAAAACTAGGTGAGGCCGATGCGTTTATTGTAAACGCCTACCCCGTGGTAATTAGTCCTATGGATTTTTTAGGTGTTGCAGCTACCGTACTTTTTATGGGCACACTGGCAAGTTACCTAGTGTCAGGAAAACTTATTCGCAAATATTACTAAGGCTTAAAGTTTTTCGAGCAGCGTTTTAAGTGAAGTTTTCTGGTTTAAAATGGTAGCTACTTCGTTAATTCGGATACGTTCTTGCTGCATGGTATCGCGGTCACGGAGGGTAACCATGTTATCTTCTAAAGTTTGGTGGTCAACGGTAATGCAGTAAGGAGTGCCTATGGCGTCTTGCCTGCGGTAGCGTTTGCCAATAGCATCCTTTTCGTCATATTGGCAAATGTGGTCAAACTTTAGTTTGTCCATTATTTTGCGTGCTGCTTCGGGTAAACCATCTTTTTTTATAAGCGGAAGCACAGCACATTTTACGGGGGCTAAAGCAGCCGGTAAGCGAAGTACGGTACGTTCACTTCCATCAGGCAATTTTTCATCGGTGTATGCCGTTGCCAGTGTGGCTAAAAACATGCGGTCAAGGCCGATACTCGTTTCCACCACGTAAGGGACATAACTTAGATTTTCTTCCGGATCAAAGAACTGTAGTTTCTTGCCTGAAAATTTCTCGTGGCTCTTTAAATCAAAATCGGTGCGTGAGTGAATGCCCTCCAGTTCCTTAAATCCGAAAGGAAAATTAAACTCAATGTCACATGCCGCATTGGCGTAGTGAGCTAGTTTTATATGATCATGAAAGCGGTAATTGTTTTCTCCAAGCCCTAGGTTTTTATGCCATGCCATTCTTTTTTCTTTCCACGATTCATACCACTTCATTTCTGTTCCAGGCTTCACAAAAAACTGCATTTCCATTTGTTCAAATTCGCGCATTCTGAAAATAAACTGGCGTGCTACAATTTCATTTCTGAACGCTTTACCCGTTTGTGCGATGCCAAATGGAATTTTCATGCGTCCGGTTTTTTGCACATTTAAAAAATTAACAAAAATTCCTTGCGCTGTTTCTGGTCTTAAGTAAATAGTGCTGGAATCTTCGGCAACACTTCCCAGTTGTGTGGAAAACATAAGGTTAAACTGTCGCACCTCTGTCCAGTTGCGCGTTCCACTAACGGGACAAACAATCTCCAAATCCAGAATCAGTTGTCGCACACCGACAAGGTCGTTAGCCTCCAAGGTGGTTTTCATCCGCGTATTAATATCTTCAATCTTTGCCGCCATTTCCAATATTCGGGTATTGGTTTTGCGAAACATCTGTTCGTCAAAGTTCTCAAATCGCTTGGCAGCTTTTTCTACTTCCTTGTCAATTTTTGCTTCAATTTTTGCTAGATGTTCTTCAATCAAGACATCGGCTCGGTATCTTTTTTTGGAGTCTTTGTTGTCAATAAGCGGATCGCTAAACGCATCAACGTGTCCTGATGCTTTCCAAACGGTGGGATGCATAAATATGGATGCATCAATTCCTACAATGTTTTCATGCAATTGAACCATTGACCTCCACCAGTATTCCCTGATGTTGCGCTTTAGCTCTGCTCCGTATTGCCCGTAATCATATACTGCACTTAATCCGTCATAAATTTCACTGCTCGGAAAAATATATCCATACTCTTTAGCGTGTGAAATAATATTCTTAAAAACATCTTCATTAGTTGCCATAGCGCACAAAAATAACTGAATATTGAAGATTTGCCCATGTGAAATGGAAAATAGTTTCATGGGCTGCGGGTACACGCTTTAGCCACAAGCATACTGCGAGGGTATAAAAACTAAATCCCGAAAGCCTTGCGACTTTCGGGATGTGCCAACACATAAATTTTTTATTGTTTTACCGATACCTTAACAGTTTCCTGGATGTATTCCATGTCTATCTGCAAAATCTCAATATCATTGGAGGTGACTTTGGAGGAGCGCTCCATCAATAAAACACAACCATTAAGCACCTGCAGGTTTCTAAATTTGCTACCATCACGTGCTATAAGTTTTACACGATGATTTTCCGGATTGGAAATGTTTTTAAACGCATGGTATAAATAATTTAAAAATCTTTCTGGAATAATAACTTGTCTGTAACCCATAATATATGTTTTGTAAAATGCTTTTCAGTTGCTTCTACGCAAGATGTTGCACCAAGGTTATAGACAAGAAGCAATTATATTTTTTTAAGTGATTTAATATGGTAGCAGAAAAATTGAAGGTAACCTTTTAATGTAACCCTCGTTGAAATTAAGATAAGTTCACGAAATCATGCAAAAGAAGTCGCTTAGCTTATTATTATTATTGAGTTTTTTTACTCTATCCAGTAAAATAATAGCCCAGGTAGTAACACCTTTTAACAATCGTTACCAATCCATACAAAACGGGGATCTCGTTTTTGTTTCCAATTCCATTATCACTTGTGATGGCAGTGCGGCAGGTTGCAACGCTGCAAAAAATGAAATAGCACCTGCCGGATCATCTTCTGCAGGCGGTTTCACTTCACAGTATATTGATGTGGATGGGATAGCCACCACTTTTAGTTCGAGCAGCAGCAGCCTATCGCTGCCATCATGCAGCCAGGTTACTTTTGCCGCACTGTATTGGGGAGGACGCATTTCAGGTTTGCAAAGCAATTATGTCAACCGCAATAAGGTCCGCTTTAAAAGTCCGTCATCAGGTACTTACTCTACATTAACAGCAGATTTACTTAATGATAATGGTTCAGGAGATAGCACTTACCATTGTTATAAAAATGTGACCACACTGGTGCAAGGCGCTGGTAATGGAAGCTATACGGTTGCAGACATGGTGGCTTCAACAGGAGTAGCCGGATCGTTTGGTGGCTGGACAATGGTTGTGGCTTATAGCAATGCCAGTTTAAATCTTAAAAAAATTGTAATTTCTGATGGGTTGTTTTTCGTTAACAGCAGCAACAATTTTAATGTGCATATCAACGGCTTTACAACTCCGTCCACAGGCAATGTAGCATTCAGTACAGGAATTGTGTCTTATAAAGGAAGCCGTGGTGTAACGGGCGATAGTTTGCTGTTTAACGATGGGGTAGGGTTTTTTATGCCAGTGTTTGATGCATCACATACCAGCAACGATATATTTAACAGTACCGTTTCTTCTAATGGAGTAAATGTGGCAACAAGAAATCCTTCTTATCAAAACACTTTGGGTTATAATTCAGACCTGTTTATGCCTGATAATTCCACAAAGGATTTTTTAACCAACAGCCAAAACAATGCTTACATTCGATTAAAATCTACTGAACCAATACTTGTTCAGGTGGTAGCAACGGCATTAGATGCAGCAGCTGCGCATCTTGACGTGATCAAAAGTGTTACAGATTTAAATGGAGGCACGCTTAATCCCGGTGATACACTTTTGTATCTGATGGATGTTACCAATG
>JAYTNW010000157.1:0-2356 GCA_043748115.1 Bacteroidota bacterium
TCGTTCTGAAAAAATATACTTGTTACATTGTTTTTAATTCCCCCCACAACCTTACGCACTCCATGGCTTCTTTAAC
Organism: Bacteroidota bacterium; assembly: GCA_043748115.1. GTDB lineage: Bacteria > Bacteroidota > Bacteroidia > AKYH767-A > OLB10 > OLB10. The sequence goes on from JAYTNW010000157.1 coordinate 77, forward strand.
ATCATGCACCCTTAATATTTTAGCGCCATTTTGCAACGCCACCATGTGCAATGCCGTGGTGCCGTTTAAAGCGCCATCAGCATCGGTACGCAGTGTTTTATACACCATGCCCTTGCGAGATAGACCTACTAGCACCGACTGTCCGGTTATTTTAAAAACATCAAGGTGTTTCAATAGCTTATAATTATGCTCCTTTGTTTTCCCGAAACCGAAACCGGGATCAACAATCACATCATGGATGCCAGCTTGTTTGCAGGCAGCTATCCGCTCAGCAAAAAACTCTAAAACTTCCTTTACCACGTCAATATAGTGCGGGTTTTGCTGCATGGTTTGAGGGTTACCTTGCATGTGCATGGCCACAAAAGGCACACGGTATTTAGCCACCAACTCCAGCATTTTTTCATCGCCCTTGCCAGCGGTAATGTCGTTTATCATTGCAGCACCTGCTTTAAGCGCAAATTCTGCAACCTCGGCATTTGTGGTATCAATTGAACATATTGCACCAGGAAATGCCTCCAAAACCACCCTTAAAGGCTGCAACAACCTGTCTGCTTCTTCCTCTGCACTTACAGGTTTAGCACCCGGTTTGCTGGAAACAGCCCCTACATCTATAAAAGTTGCCCCTTCATGCAGCATTAATTCAAGCTTGCGTAAAATTGAATCCCGTTCGGTAAATTTGCCCCCGTCAAAAAACGAATCAGGAGTAAGGTTTAAAATACCCATTACCTTGGGTGTGGAAAGATCCACCAGCGTTCCGCGGCAATTTAAAGTGGTTTGCATTTGCATAGATTAACGATATAGTGATGGTACAACAACAGGTAATAAATTTAACAAGTAAGCAATACGATCAGGCTGTTGCCGTCTGCAAAGATATTTTTATCAATAAAATGAAAGATTATGGCAGCGCATGGCGCATTTTACGCCTAAGCTCCATTACCGACCAAATTTTTATTAAAGCGCAACGCATCCGCAGCATAGAGGACAAAGGCACCCAAATGGTTGATGACGATATAAAGGGTGAATTTATCGGTATTTTAAATTACTCTGTAATTGCACTCACACAGCTGGAACTGGGTAACAGCAGCGAACTTAACCTCCCTATAGAGGAAGGAAAAAAACACTTTGAAAAACATATAGCCTACGCCAAAAAACTCATGGAAAACAAAAACCATGATTATGATGAGGCCTGGAGGCAAATGCGCATTAGTTCTATTACAGATCTTATTCTCATGAAAATTTTACGCCTGAAACAGATTGAAGATAACAAAGGAGAAACGCTGATATCAGAAGGCCGCGAAGCCAACTATTATGATATGATTAACTACTCTGTTTTCTCACTTATTAAAATTGACGAATCAACAAACAAAAAATAAAAATTAAGATTTTAGCATTATGAAATACTTAGTCACCCTTTCGCGCATTCTAGTAGGTGTGCTGTTCATCATCTCCGGCTTTATCAAGGCTAATGACACGCTAGGCTTCAGTTATAAGTTAGATGAATACTTTATGGTATTCAACACTCCCTTTTTTAGTAACTTCTCTGTGGCCTTGGCGCAGTTTATATGTGTGGCCGAAATTGTTTTGGGTGTAGCCACGCTGGTGGGATGGCGTATGAATATAGTTTCATGGCTGTTGCTGCTCATGATTGTGTTTTTTACGTTTCTAACTTTTTATTCAGCTTATTTTGATGTGGTAAAAGATTGTGGTTGTTTTGGAGATGCTCTTAAACTAAAACCGTGGGAGTCGTTTTGGAAAGATATCTTTTTACTGGTCTTTATTCTTATTATTTTTCTGTGGAGAAATAAAATAAAACCTCTTTTCAGTATGAAAGCAACAAGAGGAGTTGTTATTGCATCGGTTATTGTTTGCTCATTATTCACCTATTATACCTATGCACACTTGCCTTATATTGATTTTAGGCCTTATGCCATTGGTAAAAATATAAAGGAAGGAATGGTTTTGCCTCCAGGTGCTGTTATGGATAGTGTGGTGATTGTATTTAAATACAAAGCAAAAGATGGAAGCCTAAAAGAGTTTTCTGTTGATCAGCTTCCTGAAGATTTGGACAACTACGAATACGTGGACCGTTTAGATAAAATTGTTCGTGAAGGGGATAAGCCAAAAATTCACGACTTTAAAATTGTTGACGCTGCGGGCACTGATTTCACTGATCAGTTCCTCAATCATGCTGACTATTCATTTATGCTGGTAGCCTATGAATTGGGCAAATCCAATAAAAAAGTGCAGCAAAAAGTAAATCAACTGGCTGATGCATGTAAT
>JAYTNW010000158.1:0-2491 GCA_043748115.1 Bacteroidota bacterium
TGATATTGTTCACGGGCTTTCGCTTTTTAATATTTACGAATAAAACAAATGCATTATAAATTCCCTCTCAAATCCTGCTCTCTTTCAATGGCCTCAAACAGCGCTTTAAAATTGCCTTTGCCAAACGATTTGGCTCCGCAACGCTGTATGATCTCGAAAAAAACCGTAGGCCTGTCCTGCAAAGGTTTTGAAAACAGTTGCAACAGGTACCCTTCGTCATCGCGATCCACAAGAATGTTAAGTTTTTTCACTGCTTCAACGTCTTCGTTAATCTTGCCCACGCGATCCCACACATCATCATAATACACATCAGGAACACGTAAAAACTCCACTCCCCTGTTGCGCAGTTCCGTAACGGTGGCTAAAATATCGTCAGTGGCAATGGCCACATGCTGCACACCGGCACCGTGATAAAATTCAATATATTCCTCTATTTGTGATTTCTTTTTACCTGCTGCAGGTTCGTTAATCGGAAACTTTACAAAACCACTTCCGTTGCTCACCACCTTACTCATGAGTGAAGTGTACTCTGTCGAAATATCCTTATCATCAAAAGTGATAAGCAGTTTAAAGCCCATCACGTCTTCGTAAAACTTAACCCACTCATTCATTTTTCCTAACTCCACATTACCAACGCAGTGGTCAACATACTTTAACCCTACGGGAGACGTTTTAAGGGTGCTTGTAGCCGGTTTGTAGCCGGGCATAAACGCTCCTTTGTAATTCTTGCGCTCAACAAATTTATGCAGTGTTTCGCCATAAGTATAAATGGCCGAAATTTTTACCTCGCCAAACTCATCCGATAAAGTGGTGGGCTGTGTATGTGCCTTTGCACCACGGCTCATGGTTTCGTAAAACGATTTTTCTGCATCATCCACCCATAAGGCCAGCACTTTTACACCGTCACCATGATTGGCCACATGTTGGGTAATTTCGCTTTCAGGATGCATGGCTGTGGTAAGCACAAAACGAATTTTGCCTTGTTGCAGCACGTATGACGCCCTGTCACGAACGCCTGTTTCAGGTCCTGCATATGCCACCAATTCAAACCCCCAGGCCATTTGATAGTAGTAGGCAGACTGTTTGGCATTGCCAACGTAAAACTCAATATGATCGGTCCCATTCAAGGGTAGAAAATCTTCTGTTCCCATTTTATATTAATTTAATATCTCAAAATTAAAAAAAAGTTTAAGATGTCAAGTTTAAAATGAATGTAGTAACCTTTACCTACACACACATCAACGTAAACTCTTCACCCATCAAACTTTTATGGTGGCTCTGCCGGGAATCGAACTCGAATCTCAGGCTTCGGAAACCTGCATACTATCCTTTGTACTACAGAGCCATATCAGCCTTTAAAAGGCCGCTGCAAATGTACGATTTGGAATTAAGCCGTAACAGCGGCAGCCACACCAATTTTCTGAAAAAGTTTATTGGCATCAGCCACCGTTTCAATGCGTGAAAAGGTGATGCTTAGCTTGTTTTTATCCTCTTTCATGCGACACTGCTGCGGATGGGATTTTACATACTGGATAATTTGCATAAAAAGATCGCTTTTGTAGAGGCGCGATTCAGGGTTGGATACCAAATAAGCTTTCAGTTGCTCGTTTTTCAATATCAGTTTTTCAAAACCCAATGCTTTAGCCTTCCATCTTAAACGTATGGTTTCAAAAAGTTCAAGCACTTGTTTGGGAACAGGGCCAAAACGGTCGCGCATGTTTTCCTCGAAGGCCGTCAGCTTTGCTTCTGTTTCAATGTCGTCCAACTCTTTGTAAAGGTTAAGGCGCTCCACAATGTTTTCTACATATTTTGTGGGTATCAATATCTCCAAATCGGTTTCTATCTGGCAGTCGGTAACCATAGGCTTACTAGCATCCACCGGATACACATCTTTAAAATCGTTTTCGCGCAACTCATGCAAGGCTTCATCTAAAATTTTCTGATACATCTCAAAACCAATCTCCGATATAAATCCACTTTGCTCGCCACCCAATAAATTACCCGCACCACGTATATCCAAATCGCGCAGCGAAACTTGGAAACCCATACCCAAGTCAGAGTATTCTTCAATGGCTTTTAAGCGCTGCCTTGCTTCAGGGGTAAGCACAGTTAGCGGTGGAGCAAGCAAATAACAGAATGCTTTTTTATTACTTCGTCCTACCCTGCCCCGCATTTGGTGCAAGTCACTCAATCCAAAGTTTTGCGCTTGATTTATAATAATGGTGTTGGCATTACTGATATCAATACCCGACTCAATAATGGTAGTGGCCACCAGCACGTCAGCATCACCTTCAATAAAAGTCATCAACACTTTTTCCAACTGCTCACCATCCATTTGACCGTGACCCACAACTATTTTAACATCAGGGCAAAGCTTATGTATCATCTCTGCCATGTCATGTATATCATGCACACGGTTGTGTACAAAAAACACCTGCCCGCCACGTGACACTTCGTAAAGCACCGCTTCACGTATAATTTTTTCATTGAA
>JAYTNW010000159.1:0-8521 GCA_043748115.1 Bacteroidota bacterium
GTTGACATAACCCAACAACATAGCAGCCAAACAGCCTCCAATGCTACCTTCCCATGTTTTTTTAGGCGAATGTCGTTCAAAGAGTTTTGTTTTGCCAAATTTCATTCCTGATAAATATGCTCCGGTATCACTAGCCCATAGGATTAAAAAATAACCCATAATGATCCCAGCATGGTAATCACCATTGTCTGATGGAAGAAAAGCAACCGTGTTAAATAGTGCGAGGGGTACAGTAAGATAAACTACACCTAAAATTGTGTAAGCAATGTTTTCAAACGGCTTTTCAGATTTAAGATAAAGCTCGAAAATAAAAATAAGAAAAGGCATAGGCACTATCATAAGCATTAATGAAGGCTTTGATGTACCTGAAGCTACCAGCGCGGAGGTGGCATATAACAAAATGCTCATCACAACTCCCGAAAAAATCCGTGGGGTGAGGTCGTTTTTAATGAACAGCTTATAAAATTCAATAATACTTAGCATGTTGATTACAAAAAACAACATCATAAACGTGTAAGGGCTAACCTGTATGGCAGCAATCATGATACCTACAAACAATGCCCCGGTTACCGCCCTTGTCCAAAAATTATTCACAACTCATTTTGTTTAATGATGAACTGCGCCAATACCTCATGTTTTGCTGGCACAAAAACTTCAATGTTGCCCACAATGCCGGGGTAACTGGAGTCTGTTTTGTTAACCACTACACTGTCCATGTCATGTTCCTCTAAAACCGCTTTAACAATTTCAGCTTTATGGATCATATTGGTTGTGTAAACTTTTATCCAGTCTTCGTTCATTATTATTGAAGCACTTCCAATTGCTGTTGCAATGCTTTTATTTTCTGTTCGGCATCGGCTTTCTTTTTTTCTTCATTGACAATAATTTCAGGTTTTGCTTTTGACACAAAATTTTGGTTGCCTAATTTTTTCATAACAGATTCTAAAAAGCCTTTATTGTAATCCAACTCTTTTTGTAAGCGTTCACGCTCGGCATTTACATCTACAGTTTCGTTAAAGGGAATAAAAAATTCTGTAGTGCCTGCCAAAAACGAATACGCTTTCTCAACGCTGCCATCCGCTACGGTAACTGCATTTATATTAGAAAGTTTTTTAATGGTGTCGTTAAACAAGGGGTCGTAATTGCCTTTATAAAAAAGATCAAAGGAAATTTTTGGTGAAATGCCTTTTTCGTTCCTAATGTTTCTAATTTGTCCTACTATGATTTTTACGTGCTCAAAATCAGCCAGCAGTTTTTTATCAGATGCTTTTATTAATGGCCACTCTGCAACCACCACACAGTCTTTTTCATCACGCTCTGCAATCAAATGATAAATTTCTTCAGTAATAAACGGCATAAACGGATGAAGGATCTTCAATAACATTTCCATGAAGGTTACTGTGCTGTTGTAAGTAGCTTTATCTATCGGCTTGCCAAACTCAGGCTTGATCATTTCGAGATACCATGCACAGAAATCATCCCAGAACAATTTGTATTTTATCATTAACACCTCAGATACTCTTAACTTCGAGTATCCGTCATTAATAAGGTCAAGTTGCTCGCCCAGTCGGCTTTGCATCCATTGTATTGCCATTTTATTGGCAGCAGGTTGTGTGCAGGCAGAATCCACCTCCCAGCTTTTTACCAGTCGGAAAGCATTCCACACTTTGTTTGAAAAATTACGTCCTTGTTCGCAATGGCTTTCATCAAAAAGTAAATCGTTTCCGGCAGCAGAACTCAATAGCATACCCACACGCACTCCATCAGCACCGTATTTAGCAATGAGGTCGAGCGGATCGGGAGAGTTGCCAAGGCTTTTACTCATTTTGCGACCTAATTTATCGCGCACAATACCGGTGAGATAAACATTTTCAAAGGGTTTTTCACCACGATATTCATAGCCGGCAATAATCATACGAGCCACCCAAAAAAATAAAATTTCAGGTGCAGTTACCAAATCATTTGTAGGGTAGTAATATTTTATGTCAGCATTATCTCTATCCTTAAAGCCATCAAAAACGCTAATGGGCCAAAGCCATGACGAAAACCAAGTGTCAAGCACATCTTCATCCTGTCTGATGCTGTTGACATCAACCGTTGGGTTTTGTGATTTGAATTTTGCCTGTGCTTCTTCCTGTGTTTTGGCAACCACAAAATTTCCATCACCATCATACCATGCCGGTATGCGTTGTCCCCACCACAACTGTCGCGAGATGCACCAGTCTTTTACGTTTTCCATCCAATACTTGTACGTATTGATAAACTTATCGGGAAATAATTTTACGTCACCATTTACCACAGCATCTAAAGCAGGTTTTGCAATGCCTGGCATGTTTACAAACCATTGTAAAGAAAGGCGTGGCTCAATTACTGCATCGGTACGTTCGCTGTAGCCCACTTTGTTTTTGTAATCCTCTGTCTTAACAAGGTTGCCAAGCTCTTCAAGGTCTTTCACAATTTTTTTACGAACCACAAATCTGTCTTCTCCAATGTAATGCCCTGCAGCTTCGCTCAATTTACCATCGGGAGTAAGGGTTTCAATAACTTCGAGGTTATGCTTAAGTCCAATGTTGTAATCGTTAATATCATGTGCCGGTGTAACCTTTAATGCTCCGGTACCAAATTCCATTTCAATGTACTCATCAAAAATGATAGGCACTTTGCGGTTTACAATTGGAATGATGCAAAACTTTCCTTTAAGGTTTTTGTAACGTTCATCGTTAGGGTGTACGCACACAGCAGTATCTCCTAAAATTGTTTCAGGCCTAACTGTTGCAATGGTTATCCACGCACCATCCTGTCCGTTAACAGTGGGAAGGGGAATATTACTTTCATCTACCAGTTGATAGCGTACGTAATACAGTTTGGAATTTACTTCCTTATGAATAACCTCTTCATCGCTTACAGCGGTAAGTCCGGCCGGATCCCAGTTAACCATGCGCAAACCGCGGTAAATATGGCCTTTGTTATAAAGGTCAATAAACACATCAATAACTGCCTCGCTGAGGTCGTCTTCCATGGTAAAACGGGTACGATCCCAATCGCAGCTGGCGCCAAGTTTTTTGAGCTGCTCTAATATAATGCCTCCATATTTTTCTTTCCACTCCCATGCATATTTCAAAAAGTCTTCACGTGAGAGGTCCGATTTTTTTATGCCCCTTTCGCGCAGCATTTGTACCACCTTAGCCTCTGTGGCAATGCTGGCATGATCGGTACCTGGCACCCAACAAGCATTTTTTCCCAACATACGTGCCCTTCGCACCAGCACATCTTGTATGGTGTTATTGAGCATGTGGCCCATGTGCAGTACACCGGTAACATTTGGTGGAGGAATAACTACCGTGTAAGGCTGGCGTTCATCAGGAACGGAGCGAAAAAATTTATGTTTAAGCCAGTGTGAATACCACTTTTCTTCTACCGATTTTGGGTCGTAAACCTTTGCAATTTCAGACATCATTTGGTTACAGGAAATAAAGATGCGAAGATAGGGAATTAGAGCCTTAACAAATGCCGCTGGCAAACCACTTTATTTACCCCGATGGTTATAAACCAACTGTTTGAAATGGGTAGGCAGTTGGGGTTTTATTATTCGAACACTTAGGGTATCTATTCGGTTGCTGCACACATTCTATTGAGCAAGACCACCTTTTTTTAGAGGGTATAGTTTAATCCTTCCAAACCTTTTGAGTGGTTATGCCTCCGCTTTTTACATCTGTTGCATGGATGATGTAAATGCCCTCTGAAAAATTTTTGATGTTAATGACCGTTAATGCAGATGTGTTTTGGGTTGAGAAAAGGGATTGCCCCAGTGCATTGTAAACTTTTACTGCTGTAATTCCTCCTGAGTTGTTACTTACTTCAAAAATCCCTGCTCTTGTCTTGCTTATTTTAATTTCAGACGTTGGGTTAACAATGGTTTCTATCAAGGTAGGAAAACTCAATTGTTTACAAGTGGATAGCGTGCTTCCTGCACCGGTGGTATAAAGGCATACATTGAAGTTTGCTGCCGATGACATGCGGTAAAGTCCATTCACTTTATAAAGATGGAATCCGCTTTTTTTAGTGGTGGTGATTCCATCGCCAAAATCGAATAAGGTTGGCGTGGTGGCAATAGAATAATCTTTAACATAAATGAGATTGCCTTCTGTTGCCGATGCGTAATTGCCAAGGAAAAAAAGAGGTTGCGGGGGAGTGGTAAAATTTCCCCATCCAGTTGAATCGTTGTAGCCCCTGATTACAATATTGCCACCACCATTATCAATAGTAACGGTTTGATTATTTAATGCCAAGGATACAACAGGGGATGGAAATGTATCAGCACTTGTTACCCATGCATGTTGAGTAATACTATAAACGCCATAGTTTATAATATTTCCTGAGGTGCTTGGGATACAGAACATAAAGTTGTCTTTTTGCAACGCTGCACTGTTACAATCGGATAAAGAAAGAGAAGCATAGCCATCGGTTTGTGCATCAAATGCTCTTATTTCAGTAAGCCCTGAAAAGTTATCTAGCCAATGGATGATGCCATAGCCATGGCCAAAATAATCTCCATCAGAAAAACCATCACTTTGGCCAGTGTTAGGCCCAATGGTATGAAAATTTGCATAATTGCCTGGTGTACTTGGGTCAAAGCCATCAAAAAAAACAAAATCGTCTACCATATTTGGGTAAGGAATATTCCCGGGTGTCCAGCCACTTATGGCGGTTACCCATTGGTGCGTACGAGGATTCATATAAAAAACATCATAATCTCCATCAGGATCTCCTTCTGAGTTAACTACGAAACCGTAATTGGACGCAATTGAATTCGCGTAATAAAAATTGCAATTGGCTCCAATTTTCCAAGAAGCGTTTTTAATGTCGTAATAAGCGTTTTTGTAATCTTCATAACCTGGATTAAAAAGATCAGACCTTCTGAAGTCAACAATACTCCCTGTTGAAGAAATATTATAGTTGCCGTCAAAACAACCAATGCAGCTATCAAGTAGAGGAATAAACTGATGCAGCTCCATATCATAGATTATAGCACCAGAATAGTTGTTGGGGATGTTTGCATTATCATCGCTAATAAAAAGTGCTATGCCCGTTGGCAGGAAAAGAGACAACTGCGTGTTGTAATAAGGACTATTATACGTTTGCACAGAGGATAAAATAGAATCGTAAACAGTACATTCTATTCTCCATTGAGACCCTGTGCTGGTTATTTGTGCTGAAATGGGGTAAGGTTGATAATACCAATTGGAAAATGCTACTCGCGTCAAAATGAAAAAGACTAGAGTAAGTGCGGTTTTTTTCATAATCGTTTAATATTATTTGGCGGTGATACGTTTAACCCTCCAAATGTACTTTTTATAATACATAATTAAAATGGCAAGATATTTTTGCGCTCAAAATTTCCCACAGTAATTTTATGAGAGAACTTGTGTCAAATAGAAGATTTTGGGGATAAAAGCCCCATCACAAACAGCACTTTTTTATAGCCATAGTTTAATAAAGGGGCACCAATTATTACTGCATTTTTCAGGTATTTAACCATTCCCATCTGCTATGAATCAGCCATTCTACTGAAAGTGAACTGTTCCGCTTAATACCTAGGACCATTAAGAATACCGAAAGAACCGAAAATGAGGCTTTTCCGTTTGTTAAAAACTTCTATATTTGTACGCTCTAAAAAAATTACTGAAAAAACTATTTATTCATGCAAAGTAAAGGCGCTATTAAATTTTTAGCCATCCTCATCGCACTGATCTGTGTATTCCAATTATCATTTACATTGGTAACTTGGAGAAAAGAAAAAGCGGCCCATTCGGCAACGGGAAACAATGAGCAGGCTTATAAAGCATATATTGACTCCATTAGTCAGTTAACGGCTTACAACCTGGGCTTTAAAAAATACACTTACCAAGAGTGTAAAGAGCGGGAAATGAATCTGGGCCTTGACTTAAAAGGCGGGATGAATGTGACCATGGAAGTGAGTGTTGCAGACCTTATCCGCAACATGAGCAACAACCCCAATGATGGTATGCTAAACAAAGCGCTGGAAGATGCCCGCGTAGCGCAGCGTACAAGCCAAAAATCATTTGTGGATTTGTTTGGTGATGCTTTCGAAAAAAACAATCCGGGTGCCAAACTGGCTTCACTTTACAGTACCATGGATCTTCAAAGCAAGGTTAACTTTAACAGCACCAACAATGATGTGCTCAAAGTTATAAAAGACGAGTCGGACGGAGCTATTGGTCGAACCTATAATATTTTACGTACGCGTATAGATAAATTTGGGGTAACACAGCCTAACATACAGCAATTAGGAAATGGCCGTATTTTAATTGAGCTGCCCGGAGTAAAAGAGCCAGAGCGTGTACGTAAGTTGTTACAGGGAACTGCGCAACTTGAGTTTTGGGAAACCTATGATAACAGCGAAGTATTTCCACGATTAGAAGAAGTGAACAAGCGATTGGTGGCAACAGAAAAAGCCGCTAGTGCTGAACTTGCAGGCACCACCACCACAATGCTTGATTCATTAGGGAATGAAATATTAAAGGATTCATTAACCACAGCCGCAATTGATAGCGCTGCGGAAAAGAAATCAGACTTGTTAAGCAAGTTTGGCACCGACAGTACCGCAGCGTCAAAGGATACCTCTAGTGATGCACAGTTTGCTAAGTTCTCGAAAGAAAATCCACTGTTTGCTTTAATGACACCCGCTATTTTTAACAATGCGCAAAATCAAAGCGAATACCGCAAAGGCCCAGTTGTTGGCTATGCGGCAATAAAAGATACAGGAAAACTAAACGAAATTTTATCGCGTCCTGACATTAAAAACCTACTACCACGTGATTTGCGTTTGTTATGGACGGCTAAACCTCCTACAAAAGAGGCGAAGATATTAGAACTGGTAGCCATTAAAGTAAAAAGTCGTGATGGCAAAGCCCCGATGGATGGAGCGGTGATAACAGATGCTCGTCAGGATTTCGGTCAGTTTAACAGTGCTCCCGAGATTAGCATGAGCATGAATCCAGAAGGTGCTAAAATTTGGAAGCGATTAACAGGCGAGAATGTAAATAAAAGCATTGCCATTGTGCTGGATAACTATGTGTATTCTTATCCAAATGTGCAAGGAGAAATTGCTGGTGGGCGCTCGTCCATCACAGGCAACTTTGAGATTAGCGAAGCACAGGATTTAGCCAATATATTGAAAGCAGGTAAGCTTCCTGCTCCTGCTAAAATCATGGAGGAATCCATTGTTGGACCCTCTTTAGGAGAAGAAGCTATTCAAAATAGTTGGATCTCTTTTGTGGGAGCATTTATCGTAATCCTGTTGTTTATGGGTTACTATTATATGCGTGCCGGATGGGTGGCCAACATTGCCTTATTTGCCAACATCTTTTTTATTATGGGTGTGCTTGCTTCTTTTGGTGCTGTGTTAACGCTTCCCGGTATTGCAGGTATCGTGTTAACAATAGGTCTTTCTGTGGATGCCAATATTCTTATTTTTGAACGTGTGCGTGAGGAGTTGCGAGCCGGAAAGGGAATACGTTTGGCCATATCTGATGGTTTTAAACATGCCATGCCATCCATTCTTGACTCAAACATTACCTTGTTAATCCTTGGTATTGTATTATACATTTTCGGAACCGGTGTTGTTCAAGGTTTTGCTACCACTCTTATTATTGGTGTTTTAACGTCACTGTTTAGTGCGGTGTTGTTATCGCGATTGATTTTTGAAGGAATGTTAGACAAAAACAAAGCTATTTCTTTCGGTAACAATTTCTCAAACAACGTTTACCAAAACATACATTTTAATTTTGTTGACAACAGGAAGAAGTATTATATATTTTCTACCTTAATTATTATTGCCGGCATTGTTTCTTTTGCAATAAAAGGACTTAATTACGGTGTTGATTTTGAAGGAGGACGTACTTACACCGTGCAAATGGATAAAAACCTGAGCACAGAAGATATTCGTCTCGCCTTAAAACCATTGCTTATTGATGCACCTGAAGTAAAATCAGTGGGAACAAGCAATCGTTTTAAAATCACTACACCGTTTATGATCCATGATACTGCAGGTAATGTGGAAAACATTGTGACCGACAAACTGTATGAAGGACTAAAACCTCTTTACACCGCTTCGCCAGATAAGGAAACTTTTAAAACGGTGAATATTATTTCATCACAAAAAGTAGGACCAACCATTGCTGATGACATTAAGAAAGGAGCAGTATGGGCCGTGTTAATTTCTTGCGCATTGATGTTTGCCTATATCTTTATCCGTTTCAGGAAATGGCAGTTTGGTATGGGTGCCGTAATAGCATTGTTCCATGATGTGGCCATTGTGCTTTCTTTCTTTGCCATTTTTAACGGAATATTGCCTATAGCACTTGAAATAGACCAGCATTTTATTGCCGCTATTTTAACCGTAATGGGTTACACCATGACTGAGTCTGTTGTTGTTTTTGACCGTATTCGCGAGTACCTAGGGCAACACCACACTGCTGATGATAAAGTGGTAATAAAT
>JAYTNW010000160.1:0-3337 GCA_043748115.1 Bacteroidota bacterium
AAAAATTAAAATCAAAAAATAAAAACATAATTCTTGAATCAACGCTTTCAGGATTGTTTCTGAAAAAGTTAATTCAGGATTTTAGAAAGAAAGAGTACAAAGTAAAAATTATATTCATCGTGCTAAACTCTCCCGATCAATGTATTGGAAGGATAAAACACAGAGTTGAATTTGGTGGCCATTTTGTACCTGATGAAGATGTAAAGCGTAGTTTTGTAAGAGGAAAAAATAATTTCTGGCATTTATATAAAAGCTTAGTTGAAGATTGGAAGTTGTTTAACAATACGGAATCAGGGTTTGAATTGATTTCAGCAGGAGAGAAAAGTAAATTTGATATTGTTAATCAATCACTGTTTGAATTATTTATAAGAGATATTGAAAATGAAAAGTAGTAAGTTTAAGAATTATAAGAACAGCAACTTGTTTAAGGAGGCTCTGGAGTTTGCAGCAATAGGCAATAGGGGTGTACAACTTGCAATGATTGATTCTCAAAAAAGAAAGGTGCCTACTGTATTTGGTATAATGGATATGGTATTTTATAAAATGCCCGATGGTTCAGTAACCACCAAATCACCTTTCAAGAAAAAAAAGTAAAGCACTAATAGCATTCGTAAATATTCGTTATTCGCACCATGCATAGTTTAAGTAATCGCTCCAAAGTTGTTGTCAATAAGGAGATGAGTTTTAAGGAAAAAATTTACTTGCCTGCCATTATTGGCGGTATGATGATAACCTTAAAACACTTCTTCAGAAAAAAAGTGACCATTAACTATCCTGAAGTAAAGCGCCCCATAGCTCCAATTTGGCGCGGATGGCATGTGCTTAAACGTGACGAATCAGGTCGTGAAAATTGCACAGCTTGTGGCTTATGCGCTGTAGCGTGCCCTGCCGAAGCCATTACAATGACTGCCGCAGAACGGAAACCGGGCGAAGAAAAATTATATAGGGAAGAAAAATATGCATCGGTTTATGAGATAAATATGTTGCGCTGCATTTTCTGTGGATTGTGCGAAGAAGCTTGTCCAAAAGAAGCTATCTTTCTAACAGATAGAATAGTTCCTTCAAACTTGGTTCGTGAAAATTTTATTTTTGGCAAGGATAAACTAACAGAAGGTACTACTGCCGAAACACGAATTGATATCGGCTTGCGTGCTAAAGCACACCGTAAGGAAGATTAAATTTTAATCATCATTAAAATGGGAAACTTTTTAAAATCAACAGTTCATTTAGCTATAACAGCACTGTTTTTTACCTCTTGTGACAAGGATGTGTGCAGGGAGTGTTACGTAACACGGTCTGCATTGGCACATTATACCGACACCGTTTTGCCTGATTACCTGCTTGTTGACGGTGACACCGTTAAAGGGTACCAGGATTGTGGCAAAGAGGATGGTTTTAAAAATGATAAGCTGAGTTTCGATACTTATGAATATGAAAGTAAGGATATTTTCTATCCAAAATATCATGTCCATATTTCCGTAACCGATAAAACGACCTGCCCTGAACAACAAACTGACTCGATCTGATATTACCTATACAAAAATTTATAATTTCGCAGCGGTTTTTGCCGACAACAAACTAACGTGAGCCAATACGCATTTTACATACTTTCAGCCTTATCTGTTTTAAGTGCATTGCTTGTGGTTTTTACAAAAAAACCAGTGTATAGCGTACTGTACCTTATTTTCTTCTTCTTTACACTCTTTGGTCATTATATTTTACTTAATGCACAGTTCCTTGCTGCCGTGCATTTAATTGTATATGCAGGTGCCATTATGGTGTTGTTTCTATTTGTTATCATGATGCTGAATCTGAACCGCGAAATAGAACCTAATAAAAGCATGATGGCAAAATTTGCTGCCGTCATTTCCGGGGGACTATTAATGGTGCTAATGGTTTGTGCCGTTAAAGGGGCTGATGCTTTACCTGCCGCACAAGCTATATCAGATATCGGCACTGTAGAAAATCTCGGAAAAGTGCTTTATAATAAATACATGCTTCCGTTCGAAATGGTGTCAATCCTTTTTCTTACCGCCATCGTTGGAGCCGTTATGTTAGGTAAAAAAGAAATTAAATAAATGAATATACCTGGCATCACCATCAACACGTATGTAATTCTTGCAGCCATTCTGTTTTGCATTGGTGTAATGGGTGTATTGTTTCGCAGAAACGCCATTATTGTTTTTATGTGTGTTGAACTGATGTTAAATGCTGTAAATTTATTGTTAACGGCATTCAGCAATCAACATGCCGACAGCGATGGGCAAGTGTTCGTTTTTTTTATCATGGCAGTGGCCGCTGCAGAAGTGGCGGTTGGGCTCGCTATTCTGGTAATGATCTTCCGCAATATTAAATCGGTTGACATTGATATGTTGAATAAAATTAAATGGTAAGCAGATAGCATGGAAAGCATGGTTTGGTTAATCCCCTTGATGCCTCTTGCAGGTTTTTTGCTTAACGGCATTTTAAACAAGAGCATGCCCCGCAATCTGGTGGGACTTATCGCCAGCGGTACTTTGCTGATTTCATTCCTGTGTTCGGTCATGTTATTTATGGCCATTTCAAATGGAAGTGTTACCTCTTTCAAATCTCATTTATTTACTTGGATACAGGCCGGAAACCTCAACCTTGGTCTCTCTTTTTTAGTAGATCGTCTATCATCAATTATGTTGCTGGTGGTTACTGGTGTTGGTTTTCTTATTCATGTTTACTCTATCGGCTACATGCATCATGATGAGGATTATTCTCGCTTCATGGCGTACCTCAATCTTTTTGTGTTTTTTATGCTTTTGCTTGTCATGGGCAGCAACTACTTGGTGATGTTTGCCGGATGGGAAGGAGTAGGGTTGTGTTCCTATTTATTGATCGGTTTCTGGTTTAAGAATACAGAGTACAATAACGCGGCAAAAAAAGCCTTCATCATGAACCGCATTGGTGACCTTGGTTTTTTACTGGCGGTGTTTTGGCTGATCTCAAAACTGGGCACAGCCGATTTTCATAATGTTTTTGCTAATGTTTCTAAATTGTCTGTAACTGATATTACCGGAATCACTTTATTATTATTTGTTGGTGCCATGGGGAAGAGTGCTCAAATTCCTTTGTACACCTGGTTGCCCGATGCAATGGCCGGCCCAACACCCGTGAGTGCATTGATACATGCTGCAACCATGGTTACGGCCGGTATCTACATGATTGCCCGTAGCAATATTATGTATACCATGGCACCGGTGAGTCAAGGCGTTGTTGCTATCGTTGGTTTATCAACAGCTATACTTGCAGCTACCATTGCGTTAAAACAAAACGATATTAAAAAAGTATTGGCTTACTCAACTGTAAG
>JAYTNW010000161.1:0-3196 GCA_043748115.1 Bacteroidota bacterium
TCGGTATAGGCGTCCAACTCAATATGAAGGGGGTTCTTTAAATACGTAGAATCATAGGAGCTGTTGCCTTTGTATTTAACACCCACACTGTCGAATTGCAATCCGTTTATTTTTACCCAATCTGCCATCACGTAATCTTCGTCACCGTATTTGGCCGTATCCAACTGATAATCCCAGTTAGCTTGTGAAAAATAAATTTCTATTTTTTGTATAGTGTTAAGGTCGTAAAACCCTTGCTGAGCCTTGAGAGATTGGCATGACAATAATAATATGATCAGTGTTGCAAATGGCTTTAACCTCATGGTGGGAGCAGGCAGATTATCGGATAACGATTTTTAAAGTTGAACGATTGTTGTTTCTATCCGTTACCAAAATGTTATACATTCCTCTTGCAAATTCTTTGGTTTCGATACGGATAGTTTTATCTGACGAAGTAAGTGATTTTATCGTTCTTCCTGTTAAATCGCTTATAGAAATATTTCCCAATGCCTCGTTGCCTAATGAGGTGATATTTAAAAATGCACCTGCCGGGTTAGGGGAGAGGCTGATGGTATTAATCTGAGCTAAATCGTTAATGCCCGTTAAACATGCTGCGCAGGACGAGAAGCAAACTTCAGTTAAAACAATGTCAGCAGTTACTACCAGTTGCCTGTTGCCGTTAACCTGGCATCCTGTAGGTACATTTTCATAATCACTAACGGTGTTGCCATTAACAAAACGATAGTTAATGGTGCCTGCATTTACATAAGAAATTACTTCGTAAGTGTTTGAACCGAAACTGTACATGTAAGTGGCACCAGGATCCCATCCCTGAAAATCGGTGGCAAGGTGTATGCCAGAAGCGGCTACTGTTTCATTTTGCATGTTTACCAACGTACGAACCAAGGTAAGGCCAACAGGTGCGTTAGCCGCAAAAACCAAAGCTCCGATAAAAGTAGTGTCATCTGCCAGTGAGTCAACATAAAGCCAGCGGTTGTCATTAAAGTTGTAGCCCACACGTGACTCAGCAGGCACAAATTCCGCTTCGTAAAATTGGTCACCATTAACGAACTTGTATTCGTATTTGGTAAAAGCTGGTATGTCAACCACAATGCTGTAAATTGCTGTGGAGCCTTCTTGTGTAAGCGTGGTGGTGTTGGAGGCCCAGTCGCCACCGGGAAAGCCTGCCACTGTTTGAAAATCGCCAGTTACGTGGATGCCATTGGGACTTAGTACTTCGTTACTCATATCAACGGCAAACTTTACTTTTTTTGCAAACACAACGGAGGCAATCATCACCAATGTTGCTGTATAAATCAATTTTTTCATTGTATAAGACTTAGCGATTTAAAATTATTTCATTAAAGTTATTTTTTGAAAACTATCAGCACCAGTTGTGCTTTTAATGGTAACAGTGTACACTCCGTTTTTCAAGGAAGAGAGGTTAAAAACGTTTTGGTCTTTTCCATTCATTATTATTCTTCCTGCAAGATCAGCAATCACAACTTCGAAATGCTCTCCATTAAGCGTGGTGGCTTCTATATTAATGATGCCTGTTGTAGGATTAGGGTAAATACTTTCAAAGGTATTTGATGTATTTTCTTTTATCCCCGTTGGGTTGTAGTTGTAGCCTGCTGAATAACTGTAAACACATCCGTTACTGTCGGTAATTCGTACTACGTAAATGCCCGGTTGAGCAGGAGAAAAACTTGCATTGGTTGCCCCACTTACTTGTTGCCCGTTGAGGTACCATTGGTAAGTAGATGCACCTGCAGTGGCATCAAGTGAACTTCCGTTTAATGTAATTACAGGAATGGATGGGCCAGGGTTGTTTACAAAACATGCCATATAACGGTGAGCTTGCGGGACATTGCCAGAGGCGGTTTTAGACCACAGCGTGTTTCCTGCTGCATCTATTTCATACATTACTCCAGCAGTGGCAAGACAAACCAACATGTTGCCGTTTGGCAACTGTTCTGAGTTGCCCATGTTACTGCTGTATCCGGTGCAGGCATGGCGTTGGGTGTATATGGTAGGCGAATAAGCAGATCCTGCTACAAGGTTATAGTTATAGCCATTGAGTGGAATATCAATCTGGTCAACCGATGATTGTGTGTTGGAAATACCTCTGTTGTTAAACCCAACGAGACGGCCAGCATTGGGAACACCTTCCGGAATCCAATGCGCATCATGTGTAACATTTAATACTGTTGCCCCGGTTGCACCATATGATGATGGGTTGCCATAACGATAAAGGAAATCACCTCCTTTACCTGCATTGCCACCAGTATGCGATGCTGCTTCGGCAGTCGTGGTGCTGTGGTCTATTATAAACCACTGGTTGATGTTGTGTGAGCTAAGCGCAATTTGATCGAGCATGGGGTTATAGTCAATACCATTCATGTGAATCCAGTCTTTTTGAGGGCTGTAGTTGATGTTAAGTAACTCTGGGTGATTAACAATGCTGGTTTGATAATTGGCTGCTGATGAGTTGGTGTTTTGCACCAGGTGATCCCACAGTTTCCATTCCCAAACGATGTTGCCAGTGCTGGCTCCGGTAGGCTGCACTTCCATTATTTTTTCACTCCACATGGTGCCATTAAATGTTCCTCCTGCTGCGGTAACCTGTGCTGCAGATTTTACATCGTAAGAAATAAGCAAAACATTTCCATTGGGCAAAGGGCAAATATCATGATGCAAGCAATAGGTTGAACTGGAGTAGGTAAAGTCCCAAAGAATGGTGCCGCTGTAGTCCACCTTTTGTACACGACCAGTCATGCCACCGCCCATTAGCTGGTTGCCGCTGTTGGAAACCGAACGCCAAAGTATGCCACCTGGCATGAGGTAGGATGAGTAGGCTGTTTTTGCTGATGAAGCAAACGTCCAAGTTTTAAATACGGTGCCATTGGTATCTACCAATTGAGCAGTACTGGAGTTGCTTACACTGTAAAGTGTGTAATCGCCCCATTGTTGCGCTTGTGCTGTGTTTGGTTCAAGGCTAAGCATGGACATGCAAATGGATATGCCGCAAAGGAATTTTCTCATTAGAATTAATAATTAGATGTGATGAGAGTTAGATGCCGCGAATTTACTAAAGTTTAACGGTTTAATAACTTAGAATTTACATAGAGAAATTGATATAGCTGCTGAAATGGAGTCGAGTAGGTCTATGGGAGTATAATTGCGCGAAAATGCCGCATGAATGAGCAGGTTCGAT
>JAYTNW010000162.1:0-8854 GCA_043748115.1 Bacteroidota bacterium
CAAACGTATGTCAGGTGTACGTCCATCGTTGCCGATAATTGTACCGTAAGTGTTCGAGGCCAAACCAGACAAGAGGCCCTGCTCTTTAATAGTGTTGCCGAAAAAAAAACCACCTTGTACGGAATATAAAAAATTGCGCGGGGTTTTAATTCCAAACATGGCTTGCACCCCGTAAGTGCTGCCAAATCTATTGGCCATATCATTACCAGGAATATGATACTCGCCACCAATCCCAAAAAAAGGAATGGAAATGGCGGAGTCTTTTACCAGCGACTGCGCATTTGCGAACTGAATGGTAAGGAGTGCAAAAAAGAATAAAAATAATTTTTTGAGAGTGGTATTACCCATAGCGCTACAAAGATAGGAGAATAAGTTAAAGCTGATGCCCGGCATACGGGTCATAAATTGTTTAGTTAACTCGATCAGACAGTTTGTTATTTGTTGTGGCGGGCTCCATAAAAAGTAAAAAACAATTAAAGAAAGCATAGAAGCTTAATCCGGCCTGAGTCTCCAAAGTATCTTCAGTTAAAAAAGAGAGCAGCGCTGTTATTAAAAATACCATGTAAAAAGGTTCTCGCATTTTTTTAAGCCATAAGCCGGGAGCAAGCAGCGAAAAAAGAAAACAACCCAAGCCTATAAACCCCAATGCAACTGTTATGGTGATAAACTGATTGTGTGCACGCAGGCGATAAGGCTGGGACAGTGGGCTGTTAATTTCATTGTATTTCTGTTCAAAGGCATAACGTACATCACCAGTACCAACTCCAATAAGCCAATGGTCTTTAATGATCAGCCAAGCCGTGCGCCAAAACTCCAAACGCATGGCAATAGAATGTCCGTCAGGGTTACGGAATTGGCGGTATTGATGCAGTTCCCACAAGGTGACTTTAATACGGGGGTGTAATCCTTTGGAAGTTAAATAATCAACATTTGCCACTCCTTTTTCAATTGCTGTTACTTCTGCATCGTTGAGCTTGTGAATTGCGTTTCCATCTTTTGGAAAACCTTTGGAAGACAAAAACCGAATGATGGTCATCCTTAATTCATCTCCTCTCAGGTTTTGGCCTGAATACGGCATGCTACTTCGCCTATCCCATGCTTCCTGCATTTCCTGTTCGCAAACATTAATAAACAACAAATGACCATTTTCTGTATTGGTGGCTGTGGTATCATGTACATACTTGTTTCCTTCTGCAGTAATTTCCTTGAGCTGCTTTAATTCTCCGCGATTTACTTTAGACACTTCATCCCAAACCGTTTGCAGATAATAGACACTTGCAATGCCGATGACCAATACACATAAGGAAGTTAATGTTTTTACTCGTATAGATCCTGAACGCACAATAAACTGGATCATAAAAAAAAGCACAACTAACGCTAAAATGCTAAACGCGGTTATGGATTCTAAAATAACAAGAAACACCAAAAACCAAAGCACGAAAGCGGCAAAGACTACGCGATCGCGAAGCGATTTAAGATCAGCCAACAGCCAGCAGCAACTGAAAATGGCCATACAAACAAAAATACCTAAACGGATGTGTGACATAAAGGGAGAAAGCTGTCGCGTATCAGTAATGATTTTGGAAGTGAACCCACAGTAAATGGCAACGCTTACAATTGAAGAAATAAAAGTGGCCAAAACAAACACGATCAAAATTACCCTAAACTCTTTACGCGTTAACGCAGTTGTAGTTGAAAAAATAATCGGCAGAATGAGCAAGGTGAGTTTAATACGCAGGTCATTAAGCCCATAGTCCGCCTGTGAGGAGTAAAGCATCCCGATAAGATGAATAACATACAGAGAAACAAGTGCTAAAACAACCCTGTTGCTAAAAGCTGTTTTTAAATGAGTTAAAGGATTTCCCTGTAATATCCACGCTCCAATCAATATAAATTGTGAAACGCTAACTAAGAATTTGGAAAGCGGCAACCCGGTAACCAACACAAGCAATCCTCCAAAAAAAAGTTGCGAGGAAATACTTTTGTTGATAGTCATAGGATGGGTAAACTAAAAACGGAAAAATCCGGAGTATCGAGTTTTGCCGATGTAAACAATTATTAATGTTTTTCTTTTTGCGAAGCCGCAGAGTTAGTAAGGATGATGGCAAACGTGTTCTTGTTCATTAATGCTTCCAATGCCTTTTTAATTTCAGCATCATAGTTAAAAGATGCTTCCACTTGTCCGTTTTGAAAATAATAACGCGATACGATCTCGCTTTCCAGCATTTCTTTTATTTCCGGTTTAAATTTTTGCAGGTCGGCATTTTTATCGTGTACTACTTTTTTCTTCAGGGCATTGTACTCCGCACTTACGGCATCAATGTATTTTTCTTTTTCTGCGGCAGCCTTAAGACCCTCCATCAGTTTTTCGCTTTTGGTCACGTAGTCATAATCTTTATCAGCCAGCCATGCAGTAAAATCAGCATATTCGGTATCGCTGAATTTATAGGATTTTGCATCTGCA
Source organism: Bacteroidota bacterium (assembly GCA_043748115.1). GTDB lineage: Bacteria > Bacteroidota > Bacteroidia > AKYH767-A > OLB10 > OLB10. Next base: position 2,465 of record JAYTNW010000162.1, read on the forward strand.
ATAGTTGGGTGGGTGTTTCTGTATTTGGTAGCGTAGTCGAAAATTAAAAACTTGGAAGCTAAACTTTGTGAAATTGGACTGAGCATACGTACATCTGTAATGTAATCAGGCATTACTCCACCACCGTCATACACAATACGTCCGGATTTAGTCTTAAACTGTGACATCAATGAGTCAGGAACCTTGCCTACGCTTCCATCTTCGTTGCGATGCGAATAGTCCAGCGCTTGTATGCAACGGCCACTGGGTGTATAATATTTAGCAGTGGTAACCTTAAGCTGGGCATTGTAACTTAACGGGCGTGTGGTTTGCACCAAGCCCTTACCAAAGGTGCGCTGGCCTATAACAATACCTCTGTCCAAATCCTGTATGCTTCCTGAAACAATTTCAGAGGCAGATGCACTTCCGCTGTTCACCAAAACAGCTACAGGGATTTCCGTATCAACAGGGTTGTTTAATGCATGGTATTCTTTGTCCCACTCTTTCACTTTTCCTTTCGTGCTTACCACCTCCACACCTTTGTTCACAAAAATGTTCACGATGTTTACCGCTTCGTTAAGCAACCCACCGGGGTTACCGCGCAGATCTAATATCACACCCGTTAATTTTCCTTTTGCCTGCAAAGCAGTTAGCGCATCTTTTACTTCACCACCTGCATTTTCTGTAAACCCTGTTAAACGAATGTATCCTACATTGCCATCCAGCATACTGTTGTAAGGCACACTTTTAATCTTAATCTCTTCGCGCAATATGTTTTTTTCTATCAGGTTAGCTTCCCCTTCACGCCTAATGGTAATTTTAATTGGAGTTTTGGGCTGTCCTTTTAACAGTTTGCTGATCTCATCATACTTTTTCCCTTTAATGGCTTTGCCATCTAATTGTACAATAACATCTCCTGCACGCAGGTCATTTTTCTGTGCCGGAAAACCTTCATAGGGATCGGTGATCACCACCTCATCGTTACGCTGGCCTATAAGTGCGCCAATGCCACCATATTGCCCCGTAGTCATAAAACGATAATCTTCAATTTCGCTTTCGGGGATGTAATTGGTGTAAGGGTCCAACGACTCCAGCATCGAGTCTATCCCTTTTTTCATCAGTTCGCCCGGTTTGGTTTCGTCCACATAATAAATGTTCAGCTCCCTGAACAGTGTTGCAAAAATGTCGAGGTTTCGTGAAATTTCGAAATAATCGTCACTGAAACTAACCATGGAAAAACCGGCTGTGCCTATAAGTATAGTGGCTACCAACCATCTTAATTTTTTGCTTACAACTTTCATGATAAATATGTGCTTTATTTTTTTGTTAGATGTTAACGAATTTAGTTACCTAAGGTTTTACTACGGAACAGGATGATGCCCATGCCCACCAAAAGGGTTACACGATAAAATTCTTTTTACAGAGAGCAATCCTCCTTTTAACGGACCATATTTAGCGATAGCCTCCATGCTGTATTCACTGCAGGTAGGATAATAACGGCATGACAAAGGCAGCAGGGGCGATATTCCTTTTTTATAAAACTTTATCAATGCTATCAGGGCCCTGCTCACTAATTTGCTCATGTGCCTGTTTTAAACGTTGTAAAATTAAGATTATTTTATCTTGAACAAGAGTGAATGTAATGTTAAGATTACCGGTAAAAACCAATAAAACATCTAAGCTCACTTTTCTCTCCTCCAGGAAAGGGATGAGAGCGTGTTTTTGCAGGCGGTAACTCTCCCTCACTAAGCGCTTCATACGGTTGCGGTCCACTGCATTTTTAACTTTTCGTTTGGGAACGCTGATGGCAATGCGCAGGGGTGGCGACAGGGCCGGTGTATGAGCCACATACGTTACACGTAAAGGAAAGCGGTTGAACGACTGCCCTTTTTTAAGCAAGAATTCCAGATCAGTGCGCTTACAAAGGCGTTCTTCTTTTTTGAACGTATGTTTAATAGTGGCAGAGGGCATGAGGCAAAAGTAGGAAAGTTGAGGGTTGCGACAGTTTGCATGGCTGGTTCACAAACAAAAAGTGCAAGCCTCTAGTATAGGCTTGCACTTTAAATTAGTTAATAGATTTCACACTCTTATTGTAAAATCACCTTTCTGTTAGCAAGCCTGTTTCCAACCTTATCAATAACCTGAAGGTTGCAAATGCCTCTCGAAAATTTCGAACAATCAATACGAATAATGTTTTGCATGTTGCCGTTGAACAATTCCCGGCCTAAATAATCTTTGAGTGTAACCACCAAATTCTTGTCAGCACTGCTGTAAACAGAAAGAACATTGGTGGCTGGGTTGGGAGAAACTGTAATTGAATTATCCTGACTTAATTCGTTCGATCTTTTCTCTTCGTTTTTCTTATTATCTGTTTGTGTTGCAGAAGCAGAATTTGCCACTCTTAATGAATTTGTTGCTTGTTCACATGACATCACTGCATCAATATACTCATCGTAGCTAATTAACTCGTCTATAAAATCCTGTTCTAAGTGTGTCATGCAGCTTTTATAGTTTAAGTACTCCATTTCATCAGGTGGAGTCCAGTTAAACATATCATCAATAACAACAAAGGCCAAATCCCTGCGCCCTGCTAAGCGATAGGTGTTTACCTTATCTAAACTGGCATAGTATCTATCCAGGTAACTGCCTGTGTTTAGTGCTTCAGCTATTTGTTTGTTTTGAACATCTACTGATTTCTGTACTTCTATGGCAAGTACAAGCGTATTTTCTGTTTCCGTTATTTGCTCACTTAAAAAAGCATTGCCGATAGCCGAACCCATTTTATCGTAGCTATAATTCAAAACGTATTTCTCTTTTGCATCCGGTGCATTTATGTTATACATCAGCATTTCGTTAAACAGCCTTACCGATTCTTTGTAATCGTTACCGCCTGCTGGTGTTGCTTTTTCCATAGCATCTAATCCTGCTGAATTCAGTTTTTCCCAGTAAAAGTTAGGCGTGACGATGTAATCACAGGTATTGCAATTGTACATAGGGCTAAAAGCCATCATCATGATTGAAGGTTGTACTCCACAACCACCATATGGAATAGGCGAAGCATCGTTCAATGTAACCGGTAATGCTACCGTACATCCTTTGGAGCCGATAGCAGTGGTTAGCGAGTAATCAGAAGACGAAAAAGTGCCGTTAGAATTCCAGCTATTGAATTGAGTGCTAATGATTGCAGGTGCTGGATTACAGCTTCTTATTATGGTTCCTTTAATTGCATTTTGAATGCCGCTTACATTAGGAGTAAGATCATTATAACCATTATCAATAAACAAATTCTTCATTCCTAAAGCATACAGAGAAATAGGATTATCACTAATATCATTTTGAGGGTAGCCTGACGAGGGTGAGCCGGAAAAATCAACACTTGCCCCATTAGTGATTAGCATACCGTATGTAGTATTGTTATTAATGTAGTTACAATCGCCACTGACTGTAGCGTTCTTAACCTGCAAGCCAATTTTATTATTAAAAACGTAGTTGCCAGCAAAATATAAGGGTGAGGATAAACTTCCATCATAATAAACTCCTACTCCATTGGTAGTTAAAGTGTTTTGTACAGTGCTACCTGTCATATTGCACGGCTGTGTCATTCCGCTTGCCCAAATACCATATGCCCTATTTCCACTAAAACTATTTCCACTCAGGTAAAAGCATCCTCCTACTGCGTGAATACCATAACTGCATCCCCCAAATGACGAATTCCATACTTTTAATTGCCCGCCTGCATTTACTATTCCATAATAACCAAAATTAAAGTAGCAGCCGTGAATCATTCCGGGATTACCTCTTAATTGCAATCCTTTATGGGAGTTGTATGAATAACTGCTGGAGATGAAGTTAATAAAAAATAAATTTACAACTGTATTGGCATCCACCACTTCAATTGCGTTGTTAGTTGCTATTTCGACAATGCCTCCAGTAAAATGTAATTCTGTTAATCCTACCGGTATTCTTAACTTATCCTGTAAAACCCTAAGGAAGGCACTGTTACTTGCTATGTCTATTTTACAATTGTTACCACACACCTGTTACCACACACCACGTTATTAGCCGGTATTTGAGGGCTGTTAAAAATTATTTTACCAAGTCCTTGAAAAGTGAAGGTGTTATAACTGCCAAATACAGGGGTTTTAAGATCAAGCAACCCAGCTATTTCTAATGTGCTGTTTGTAGTGAGTAAGCTAATATTTGCTTCTTTGTACTCTATTGTAGCTCCATCTTCAATAATAATTCTACCTCCATCGTTTTCGATGGTACTATTAGGGTCTAATATTAATTTACATCCGGTTTTTATTCTCAAAATTGCGCCTGTTTCAAGCCTAAGTAAACTACCGCTTTCTAATTTCAAAACACTTTCGTTCTGAACAATAACGTTAGCATTAGACTCTATATGAAAACTTGAAGCACTTTTGCAAACATACAATGTTGGGTTTATGAATGGAGAAATGCTGTGTCGGTTTGGAACTCCGCTTTTATCTAAACTAATAGTATTTCCTGATTTTAGATTAACATCAAATCCGTTTGGGTTAATATCGTTAAGGTCAATTATTCCACACCAACGAACATTGTTATTTACATCAGGATAACCGTATTCAATTTTAACACGGATATCTCCATTGGGATATTGTGCAAGCACCTTTATGGAAATACCGCTTAGTACAGTTGGTTGCATCCTGTTATTTGATACATCATACAAAGGATAATTAGTTAATGTTGGATTAGATCCCATATTTATCCAGTCATTTTGTTGAAATGCATCACTTCTCCTTCCGAAATTATTAATAGCTTGATTGTTTGTTCCACCTGTATTGCCATATAACATGTTCGTAAACGAACCATTGGTTTCGCGTATTATTGGGAATGACTCATTATTACCAGAGGTAGCACTACTGCCGTAGTCAATACCTCCATTAAATGTGTTGGCATTTTGAGGAGGGTTGTTATAATCATCTCTAAAAAAATTTAACGGATTAATACCTGCCACTGGATTTGGATTGCCTTTATTAAAAGTAAATAAATTAGCTCCAAAATATTCATTCCCATTAGTTGGCGGAGCTGTAGCAGGATGAGTGTAATCAAAATTTCCCTGGGCATTAATGGTTCTCAAACCATTAACCATGTCTTGATCAAGAAAAAAAGTAAGGGGGTCGTATGTGCTTCTGTCATTCCAAATAGCTTCATTATACATGTATAATCCCTTATCCATATCAGGTATTATTTCTCCTCCGGTGGAAGGGGCTTGCCCCCTCATAGGATTATGGTCAAAAATAGAAATGCTTTGGTGGTTCTCTAACCAGATATAGTCTCTGCTTGTGTATGGTATCTTTAGTCTTATAGCATCACCTGTTGTTACAAAGTCACGTAAAACATACTCGCCCGTTAAATTTAAATCCGCAGAAGAATTTATATCGATATTATCCAACGTTGGTCCTGTTTGTAAATCAGTCCACCCCAACAGCCATCGTTCCCAACCGTTAGCGCACCAGTTTGTTTTATGTCCAAGTCCAACCATCATGCTCCAACCTGTTGGCACCAAAAATCGCTTGCCAATCTCCCCATTATTGCCCCACATGTGAGGCGCATAATATAAACTATGCCCAACTTCATGTAAAAACAAGCCTAATGGCTTTCCTGCTCCTGCACAATACGTAAATCCCGCACTAAAAGTATAGCCATTGTAATTTATAGCATTGGCATTAAATAGCAAAGAACTTATTCCGCCTCCACTTCCAGGCCAGTTGTTCATTCCGGCAATGGGTTGCTGAGTCCAATTAGGGTTGTACCGATATATAATAATCACAAAATCTGGTTTCATATCCGGTGCCGATGTACTTCCGTCATATTGAAAATAAGGCCAGTTGGTTCTGTTATCATAAGGAGCCCAGTTAAAAGTTGGGTATTGGGTTTTCATCTTATTTAATACTGCTTTGTTGCAATCCTCCCATGAGCTAAGACCGCCAGTGTTAATATTTATGCGTACTGGCAATCCTGTGGCTGGATTTTTTAACACCTCGGCCATCAACCTGAATGTGTTTTTTGACATATCGTAGTAAAACCTGGATATACTTGTATTAGTTGTGTTTGATGGAACTGCTATCGTGTTAAATTCATTAACGGTATTAAAAAAAACATCTGTTGTGCTGCCTGTTACCGGGTCAACATATAAAGGTAAGTCTGTTGCGCCACTACCATTTGACCATTCATCCAGGAATTGAGAACCAGCAATACCTGTAAACCCTGCGTAAATAACCAATGCACGTAAATCACCTTTTGGGGTAAACACCCCTCCATAAGGAGAATAAAAAGATGTTGGGGCAAACCCCGATGAATTTGTTAATGTTGAATGGCACCAATTTTCAGTGCTTTGTGCATGACTAAACAAAACCATAACATTTAAAG
>JAYTNW010000163.1:0-7064 GCA_043748115.1 Bacteroidota bacterium
TTTTCATTTTATCCGTTATTTTGCGCAAGTTACTAAAATAGATAAAACCTTTTGTTGCACTATCTAAGAGGAAAAAATGTAACTATAATTAGTGATGTAAAAAGCCTTTTAGGTTGATTGCACTAAGCGCTGGCTTATAATTCTGAAAAACTCTTCTTGTTTTTGGGTACCAATCACATATTGAAGACCATCTTTATCGGTAAGTTTAACGGCAGCCTTTCCTGAGCTGTAAAAATAAATGGTTCCATTGCGGTGAAGATTGTAAACAGGAGAGTTGAGGATATAATTGCTATAAGGGGTTTTTTCCACCTTAACAATGGATCGCAGGTCCAGCTTTACTCTTTTTGTTGTCCACAAACCATCCAACTCTATGCTGTCATTATAAATACGAGTATGTAAATGAAGTATAAAAATAGACGCCAATGAAATGATTAACAACACCACACCAGCCAGAAAAAAAAGATCAGCATTTTTCTCACGCTCTTCGGTAAAATAGTAGGCTACAAAACAAAACAGAGAAAGCACAAGGCTCCGCAACAAGGAGTAATGGTTAAAACCAAGAAACTGTTTTTCGTCCAATAAAATTTCTCTGTCACTCATGGAATGATATTTTTACTTGCAGAATGTTTTTTGTGTGGGAGTTGATTTTCGCTTGTTCCGACAATCGTTTTCCCACCACCCAAATTACGGTATTATTAGCTAACAGTAAAAATTGTGTTTGCTTTTGTTGAGCAGAAAGTTTTTCATCTGTAAAATAATCACTAACCAATTTTTTTCCTTGCATGCCCATCGGGCTAAATACATCCCCGTTTTGCCAGTGCCGAAAAGTTAGAGGGAAAGATATTTTATCTGCGTCAAAATACACACAATCCATTTCTTTGTAATTACCTTGTTCTAAATTTTGTTTTATGGTGGCGGTGTTGTTTACTTTTTCTACTGAAAGGGTTATGTTGCCTATTAAAAAACTTCCTGTTTCAAGTAGCACCAACGAATCAGTAGTCAGAGAAGTGTTTTTCTTGACTATGAGGCGTTTTCGTTCTTTTACAGCATGCCAGCCTTTGGCAAAAAAAGTTTTTTCCTCTGTTCCACTTAACGCAAGAAAAATTTCTTTGCACATGCTGCTATTAAATTCGTAGCTAGATAATATTTCAAACAAAAAAGTGACAGGAGCAGGCAATTGAAGCAGTTTAGTACTATCAAACACCAAGGTGTCTCCATCTTCTGTTACAATCTCTTTTCTTTGGGTACTGACAAATTCCTTCAACACTTCTTCAACTTCGTTAACATAATAACCGTTGGTCAAAAATGTTTCGGTAAGCGATGGATTTAACTCCTTAAGCAAGGGGATAATATGATGACGAATGCGATTTCGCGAATAATCATCCGTGGCGTTAGAGGAGTCTTCTCTCCACTCAAGTCCATTCTCTTGTGCGTAAGCTACAATATCTTGTCGCAAAGCAAACAATAGGGGGCGAATAACATTTTTTTTCTTTGCCTTAATTCCGTGTAAGGCTGCCATTCCGCTTCCTCTCACCAAATTCAATATCAGTGTTTCTGCAAAATCATCTGCATGGTGTGCTGTGGCTATGTATTTAAATCCATTTTCAGCACATGTTCTTTCAAAAAAGGCATAACGCAATTCACGTGCAGCCATTTGTGTGGAAACGCCTTTTTGGGTGGCGTGCTCTTTTGTTTGAAACGTTTCAACAAAAACCGGTACGCTATAATGTGCTGCAAGTGCTCGCACAAATTTTTCGTCTCCATCGGACTCCTCGCTTCTTAATTTAAAATTACAATGGGCAATGCAAAATTCAAATCCACTCTGCTTAAACAAATGCGCCATAACAATAGAGTCCAAACCACCGCTTACAGCGATTAGTATTTTATCTGACGGAGAAAAGAGTTTTTTTTGCCTGATAAATGATTTGAATGCAGGGATCATATTCATGTTAGCCAATGAAGTTAACGCAATGCATCCATCATTGCCTGCGCTTTTAATAAAGATTCCTCATACTCCTGCTCAGGATCGGATTGAATGGTGATGGCTCCGCCTGACTGTACCGATACATTTTTATTTAGCGCATTATAAATAATACTTCTTATCACAACATTAAAATCAAAATCGCCATTGGGCGCAATGTAACCAACGGCTCCAGAGAATAAACCTCGTTTTGTTTTTTCAAACTCCTCTATCAACTGCATGGCCTTTATTTTAGGAGCACCTGTCATGCTTCCCATTGGAAATGTAGCGCGCAAAATTTCTGAAAACGGTGTGTCATTTTTAACCTCACAACTAACTGTTGAGATCAACTGGTGAACTTTTTTAAAAGAGTAAGCTCCAAGCAATTCATCTACCTGTACCGAACCTTGCATTGCAATGTGCGACAAATCATTCCTTACCAAGTCAACAATCATTATGTTTTCTGCTCGTTCTTTTTCACTCTGCACCAGCATTTCTTTTAAAATCTCGTCTTCCTCCCTTGATAAACTCCTTGCAGCAGTTCCTTTTATTGGTTGGGAAAAAAGTTTGTTTCCACGCTTGGCCAAAAAACGTTCAGGGCTGGAAGAAATTAAATAATTGCTTCCGGATTTGTAAAAACATGACATTGGCGAACGCGATGCCTCATTTAACTTTACATAAGTTTCAAAAGGGTTAATGTGCACATTCGTATTGCTAAACTCCTGGCAAAAAGTTACTTCATAAATATCACCTTGTTGAATATGTGTTTTTAGATCCGTAACAGCATCTAAATATTCTTTTTTAGAAAATCGCGGTTTAAGCTGAACCGATTTTTTATGTTGTTCAGCACGCAATTCAACCGGTGTAGTGGTCATTACCTGCTCTTGGTTATTCTGCTGATTAATGATTTTTATTTCCCCACCTTCAGAAACCAAAACAATTTGTGGTACAAAAAAATGAACTGTGGGTAGTAGCATCTTATCTTCGTTAGACGAAGTCAGTTTCTCTATTTCATTTTTTACATCGTAAGAGATATATCCAAATTTCCACTTATCATGATAACGTTTTATGAACTCATCCAAAGCGGATAACGTATTATCCTGAACGGTGATCTCATCCAAAACGTGTATGCCTGCGAGATAATCAAATTTAGACAAGCCACAATAACTGCCCGCTGGTGCACCATTGCTATTTAAAAAACAAAAGTTGCTGTACCCGCTTTCATGAGAAAGTAGTTTTTCAAGATCATAAGAGGAAAATCTTTTTTCTGCCATGCAATAAAGTAAGTCAAAAAATTAATTCCAGCACATTATACTTTAAACATGAATAGCCCTATTGCCTGTGGCTGCAAGACAGGCCTCTTTCATCGCCTCTGTAAAGGTAGGGTGTGCATGACTCATGCGAGCAACATCCTCTGCAGATGCACGATACTCCATAGCCACCACCGCTTCAGCAATCATATCAGCAGCGCGTGGGCCTATCATGTGAACACCTAAAATTTCATCGGTAGTTACATCGGCCAGCACTTTTACAAAACCATCCGTATCCATGCTTGCACGGGCACGCCCACTAGCCTTAAAAGGAAAATTTCCTGTTTTATATTTTACTCCTGCCATCTTCAATTCTTCCTCTGTTGAGCCTACACTTGCAACTTCCGGCCACGTGTAAACAACACCTGGTATCAGTTTATAATTAATGTGTGGTTGCTGTCCCGCCATTATTTCTGCAACCAACACGCCTTCCTCTTCTGCCTTATGTGCAAGCATGGCTCCTTTAACCACATCACCAATTGCATAAATATTTTTTGTTGATGTCTGTAGATGCTCATCAGTAACAATTTTTCCACGCTCATCCACTTTAACTCCTGCTTTGTCCAACCCTAAATTTTCCGTGTAGGGCTTACGGCCAACAGCCACCAAACAATAATCACCCATTAAAGAAACCTTTTCTCCTTTGCCATTTTCAGCCTCGACACTTACTTGCTTTGCTGTTGCAGAAACAGCAGTTACTTTATGGCTCAACAAAAATTCAAATCCCTCTTTTGCCAAAACCTTTTGTAGTTCCTTTCCTAAAGAACGATCCATTGTTGCTATAATAGAACCCATAAACTCAACCACTGTAACCTTGGCACCTAAGCGAGCATACACTGATCCTAACTCCAATCCGATAACACCTCCGCCAATAACAATTATATGTTTGGGGATTTCCTGTAACTCCAACGCCTCTGTTGAAGTGATGATGCGCTTCTTGTCAATTTCAATTCCCGGTAATGTTGATGGCTTAGAGCCGGTAGCAATGATGGTTTTTAAAGATTTTATTTCGGTTTTTTCTTTCTCACTTTTTGCAATCGAAATTGTTGTTGCATCATTAAATGTAGCGTGACCTGTAAAAACGGTGATCTTGTTTTTTTTCATCAGGTATGAAATGCCCTCACAGGTTTGTTTTATCACTGCCGCTTTACGTTTAATCATTTGCGGCATGTTGGGCTTTACGTCTTTTACATCAATACCATGCTCAGTAAATTTATGCACAGCATTATAATAATGTTCTGATGAATCAAGCAATGCCTTTGATGGAATACAACCTACATTTAAACACGTACCTCCTAGTGTGTCATATTTTTCAATAATAGCTGTTTTCATTCCGAGTTGCGCGCAACGTATAGCCGCAACATATCCACCGGGGCCCGAACCAATAACGGTTACATCAAAATTTTCCATTTGCATACTTTTGTAAAGGCTGCAAAAGTCGAAAAAAAATTACTTACTTTTTGATTTAAAAGCAATTGTTACCATTAACATCGGAAAAAATAGTAAGCAGGCAAACCAACCGATATAGTCACCATGCTTTGCATAAAAAGTTATATCATCATTTTTATTGATAGACTGGCTGATAACGGCATCCTGCCAGTAAGGTGTTGCCTGCGAAATATCCCCTTTTTGGTTAATAAAACAGCTAATGCCAGTATTTGCTGAACGTGCAATACTCCTTCTCATTTCTACTGCGCGTAAACGTGCGTACTGAACATGTTGCCGATAACCGGGACTATTTCCCCACCAGCCATCATTGGTAACAATAGCGATCCATTGCGCTCCTTTTAAAATATACTCAGCCACATATTCTCCATACACCGACTCGTAGCAAATGACAGGTGCCACCTTACCTATGGAAGAGCTAAAAACAGAAGGCTCATCCTGCACCCCTAAACTCCCTGATGTTCCGCCCATGTCTATGGCTAGGTTTTGTAAAAACCCGAACAGTTGTGGGTATGGCATTTTTTCTACCCCAGGCACTAATTTTGACTTATGAAAAAGTTGTATGCTTTTATCTTTTTCAAAATACAAAGCGGTGTTATATGAGTCGTAATAAACATCTTTACTTTTTAATTTTCTTGCTGTTATAGATTTTTCTCCGTTAGGATAAGCCTTATTGGTGGAAGCTCCTATTAATATTTTTAACCGCGGCCTTGCTCCTAAAAAATGTTGAATGAGTTTTATCTCATGGTAGTCATTCAACTCATCTTCCCACATTGAATAAGGAATGGCTGTTTCCGGTGCAAGCACATAATCTGTACTATCATTTACCTCAAGGTTTGCCAATTGCAAAATGCGGATTAGTTGCTCTTCATTACTCAACCCCGAAAATTTTTCATTGTATGGATCAATGTTAGGTTGTGTTACCACAATATTAACTGGAGCCATTTTTTCTGAATAGCTATAATAACGGGCAAGGGAAAAAGCTAGAGGCAAAATGATAACGAGTGCAGGATAATATGTTTTTATCTTTTTTTGCGATGGCTGTTGTTTTAGTGCCAAAAAAATTAAAATGTTCACCAACCAAATCCACATTGAACCGCCTAACACTCCAGTAAACTCATACCATTGCACCCATGAAGCAACAGCAGCAAACCCATTGCCTAAGGTAAGCCACGGCCAGCTTGCCTCCCAGTGCAAATGCAAACACTCAAAGGCAATCCAATAAATTGGTAGTGTAACGTAGGCAAAATTGTTTTTTACTTTACTATTGGTGAAATGAAAGAGTTGCAAAATAATGGCCATAAAAAGTGAGTTGGCCATGATAGCGAAAATTCCTCCTCCAAAACTGGCATTGCATACCCACCAAGTGGAAAATGCATTCCATAATAACATAGACAAATAATTTAAGCCAAAGAGTTCCTTTTTCTTGAGGTGCGGATTCTCTATAAAATAATTTTCTATCCACAACAACGGGACAAAGGCTATAAACAGCAGCGGTGCAAACCCGCCTGCTGGCCACGACAGCCAAAGAAACAAGGAGGCTAGTCCTGCTAAAATTAATTTTGTTTTACGTTTCATCATTGCTTCTTCCTGTTTTCTTTAACCTCTTTTCATTGCTTTTATTAGTACTAAAATTTAATGTTACTATATGGTAAGTTACTACATAGCAAGTTACTATTCAGCAACCTTAAAATTTTCCATTACGTTTATTTTTCTGTCTGTGAAAACGCCCGCTTAAACCAAAGCTCAAATGCTGGATCAATAAACTTAGGCGCACCCTCATAAAGATCCAATATCTCCTTTTTCTCCAAGGCCATTTTATTCTTTTTTACGCTGGCCGATGTGCCCAATCCAAATTCATGGATGGCGGCTGCGGAGCTTAGCAATTCTACACCTGCCGTTATGGCTTTCAACAAACCAATTTGCGTGTTGCTAAGGTTGTCCGTTTCGCGTTGATAAAATATGGCGTTTTGATTTAATAAATCCGTAATAGATTTTTCAACCACTTGATCGGTCACTTTTTTTTCAGCATTGTTCCAAGTTAAATGCGATAATTGTTGAACATAATACGGATGATTTTTCATGGACGTAATTATATGTTGGCAATGTTCGTTGGATATTTGCTTATTTGTTCTTCTAAAATTTTCACTGATAAAAACCTCAAAGTCCTTAGTAGAAATTTTTTCCAAAAACATAATATCACCAAAGCGAAGTATGAAGATTAGCTTGTTCTCTAAATCCTCTATGCCATTTTATCGCTTTGGTGATATTATGTTTTTGGAAAAAATTTCTACTAAGGACTTTGAGGTTTTTATCAGTGAAAATTTTAGAAGAACAAATAAGCAAAT
>JAYTNW010000164.1:0-6309 GCA_043748115.1 Bacteroidota bacterium
TTTACAGCTAAGCCCCAAAAGGCATATAAACACAAGGAAGGCCTTCGCAAAATCTTTAATGGTCATGGCGCAAAGTTAGTTTTATGGGCTTAAACGTAAAATTTCGGCTATTATTTCAAAACCCACCGTCCGCTTTAGGGGTGCAGTGCCAAGGTATTTAACGCTGCCATTGACAAGCGTTTACCCTCTTATGGTGTGATTATCCACTTTTTTAGGGCTTTAATTTTTACAGATTGGAATTTATCTAATAATTTCAATTTTTGTTTTAGAAAAAAGTACTATATTTGCCGTCCGATTAAAAAATACTGTTCAAATGAAAAGTGAAATACATCCTAAAAACTACCGCTTGGTAGTGTTCAAAGATATCTCTTGTGATTATGCCTTTATGACCCGTTCATGTGTTGAAACCAAAGACTCTATTAAATGGGAAGATGGAAATGAATATCCATTGGTAAAATTAGAGATTTCTAATATGTCGCACCCTTTTTACACCGGTAAAATGAAGTTGATTGATACTGCAGGTCGTGTGGATAAATTCCGTAACCGATATGCAAAAGCAACACCTAAAAAAACGGCAAAAACAGAAGAGTAGTAATTAAAAAACATAATTCGCTAAAAGTCCTCTGTGAAAACAGGGGACTTTTTTTTGATAACATTGGCCGTTTATGTTAATCTTGTGTTGTTTATACCTTGATAGGGTAAAGGGCTTCAAGATTAAAACAAACTGCTGCGTTAATAGATCCTTTCTATCCTTCGAAATTCATTACGGTAAATTCAAATTTTTAGTATGAACATTATTCTTGCTGACGTTAACCGAAACCAGTTACTCCCATTCACCTTTATGCGTCCTGTGGCAGGCATAAGGTGTGGCATACTCACCGTTACAGAAAAATGGGAATTGCTAAGCGGAGAAAAGTGCAGCTTTTTAACAGAAGATTATCTTTCGCTAAAATATCCATTAAAAAAGGAGCCTGAAAATATAGTCGTGAACGGGTCTGTATTGGTCAATCGCGAATTGTACTTAGAGGTTATAGGGTTAAGGAAAGGGCAGGCTTTGTTTTATGGCGATGTATGCATTGCAGTTAACGTTTCGCTTGAGGATATTAACAACTACAGCTCGTTTGAACATCTTTCGTTTGTTTCAAAAACAGAAACAGCTTTTACAGCTAATAGCATCCAAAATCCGTGGGATATTTTTAAGCTAAACGATATAGCCATAAAATCAGATTTTGACTTACTTACCAAAGGTAGAACATCACAACCGCTTTCTGATTCCAACAAAGCAATTAATCCTCAGCAAATATTTCTTGAAAAAGGAGCAGTGGTTGAATGTGCTATTCTCAACGCTTCTGCAGGCCCCATTTACATTGGCAAAGATGCTGAGGTAATGGAGGGTTGCACCATTAGGGGGCCATTTGCTTTGGGCGAACATGCTACCTTAAAAATGTCGGCAAAAATCTACGGAGCCACCACCATAGGCCCTCATTGCAAGGTAGGAGGTGAGGTAAGCAATTCAGTGTTGTTTGGGTACTCTAACAAGGCTCACGATGGTTTTTTGGGCAATTCTGTGTTGGCTGAGTGGTGTAACTTGGGTGCCGACACCAATAATTCAAATCTCAAAAACAATTACGGGGTGGTAAAAATGTATAGCTACCTTGCTAAGGCAGATGTTAGTACAGGGCTTCAATTTTGCGGACTCATGATGGGCGACCATAGCAAGGCCGCAATTAATACCATGTTTAATACAGGTACCATGGTTGGAGTTTCTGCCAATGTGTTTGGTGGAGGATTTCCGCCAAAGTTTATTCCATCCTTTGCCTGGGGCGGCTTTGATGCCACCGTTTTTCAGTTGGACAAAGCTTTGGAGCTGGCCGCACAAGTGTATAAAAGACGTGATTTGGAATTTGATAAAACCGAGGCCGACATATTCAGCCATGTAAATATAATGGAATTAAGACTGCCATCTTAATCATTGGCACAACCATTGAAACCATTACTTGATATAAGAAAACAACCGTTTAC
Organism: Bacteroidota bacterium; assembly: GCA_043748115.1. Lineage (GTDB taxonomy): Bacteria > Bacteroidota > Bacteroidia > AKYH767-A > OLB10 > OLB10. The sequence continues at coordinate 2,023 of JAYTNW010000164.1, forward strand.
TCAGTCCCGTGACTGACAATCTGACTACACAATGTTTGAACAAGATAATTTAAAGAAACTAGTTTTAGATGGCATTCCAGATGATGAGCCGGAGTTAATCCCACTTTTATCATCAGAGGACGAAGAGCAGATCAACAAAGAAAGTGTACCAGACCAACTGTCAATATTGCCGTTGCGCAATACGGTTTTATTTCCCGGTGTGGTTATACCCATTACTGTTGGGCGTGATAAATCTATTAAACTGATTAAGGATGCCTACAAAGGCACCAAAATAATTGGGGTGGTTTCACAAAAAGACACCAATATTGAAGATCCCGGTTTCAATGATCTTAATAAAATAGGCACTGTTGCTCATGTAATAAAAATGCTGCGACTGCCTGATGGAAATACCACCATTATAATACAAGGAAAACGTAGGTTCAGCCTTGTAGAAATGGTTCAAAGCGAGCCCTATTTAAAGGCTAAGGTTCAGCCACTTAATGATGGCGCTATCAATAAAAAAGAAAGAGAATTTACCGCCACTGTTGACTCGCTCAAAGACATTTCTTTACAGATTATCCAAAACTCTCCACATATACCAAGTGAGGCTTCTTTTGCGATTAAGAACATTGAGAGCCCCGGCTTTTTGATCAATTTTATATCGAGCAACATGCAAATGGATGTTGGCAAAAAGCAAGGACTTTTGGAAATGACTGACATTAAGCAACGGGCATTAAAGGTGTTGGAGTATCTTACACAAGAACTTCAAATGCTTGAGCTTAAAACACAGATACAGAGCAAAGTAAAAACAGATTTAGACAAACAGCAACGCGACTATTTTCTTAACCAGCAATTAAAAACCATTCAGGAAGAATTGGGAGGTACCACTCCTGATCAAGAAATTAATGAACTCAAAGACAGGGCTAAAAAGAAGAAATGGTCGAAAGAAGTGGCAGCCGTTTTTACCAAAGAAATTGAACGATTGGGTCGCATTAATCCTGCTGCCGCTGAGTATTCGGTAACGCTCAATTACCTTGATCTTTTATTAGAACTTCCTTGGGGTGAGTTTACAGAGGATAACTTTAATCTTAAACATGCCCAAAAGGTATTGGATGCCGATCATTACGGACTGGAAAAGGTAAAAACCCGCATCCTCGAATATTTAGCCGTATTGAAGCTTAAGAAAAACATGAAATCACCCATCATGTGTCTTTATGGTCCTCCTGGTGTGGGTAAAACATCATTAGGTAAGTCAGTTGCCAAGGCTTTAGGCCGCAAATACGTTCGCGTTTCATTGGGAGGCTTACGTGATGAGGCTGAAATTCGCGGGCACCGCAAAACCTATATAGGTGCCATGCCCGGGCGCATCATGCAAAACCTCAAAAAGTCCAAAACCTCAAACCCTGTGTTCGTTTTGGATGAAATAGATAAACTCTCCAACGATTTTCATGGCGACCCAAGTTCTGCGTTATTGGAAGTGCTTGATCCCGAACAAAACAATGCATTTTACGACAATTATGTGGAGATAGATTTTGATCTGAGCAATGTATTGTTCATTGCCACTGCCAATAATTTGTCATCCATTCAGCCCGCCTTGCGCGACAGGATGGAGATTATTGAGATTAACGGATACACTGTTGAGGAAAAAATACAGATTGCTATCAAGCATCTTATCCCAAAGCAATTAGAGGCGCATGGCTTAAAGAAACATCACCTTACCATCCCCAATGCCATTATAGAATACATTATTGAGCACTACACCAGTGAAAGCGGTGTGCGTAACCTTGAACGTAACCTCGCTTCCGTAATTCGGAGTGTGGCCAAGCAGGTGGCCTTAAGCGAAAAATATGAGAAAAAAATGGACGAAGCCCGTGTAGAAAAAGCATTGGGTGCTCCCATATTTTTGCGCGATAGGTTTGCTGATAACAGTGTGGCCGGTGTGGTTACTGGTTTAGCATGGACCTCTGTGGGTGGTGATATTCTATTTATTGAAACCAGTTTAAGCAAAGGCAAAGGTAAGCTCTCATTAACCGGTAACCTTGGTGATGTAATGAAAGAGTCTGCCGTTATTGCACTGGCATATCTCAAAGCCCATGCTGATGAGTTTAATATTGATCCACGCGTTTTCGACCGTTGGGATGTGCATATTCACGTGCCAGAAGGTGCAACACCAAAAGATGGCCCGTCTGCCGGTATAACCATGCTTACCGCCTTGGCATCGGCATTCTCTCAACGTAAAGTAAAATTAAAACTTGCCATGACAGGTGAAATAACCCTACGTGGAAAAGTGTTACCTGTGGGCGGTATCAAAGAAAAAATATTGGCTGCAAAACGTGCCGGCATTACTGACATTGTGCTTTGCACCGATAACGAGAAAGATATTAAAGACATTAAAAGCGAGTACTTGAAAGGATTGCGTTTTCACTATGTGTCAAAAATGGCGGAGGTGATAGACATTGCTCTTTTAAAGGAAAGGGTAAAAAACCCTCTTGATTTTACCATTAAGGAGCGGGAAAGAAAAGAGCTGTTGAATTAATTTTATCAAGTTAATCTTTTATAAACTTCTTAACCAACACCTCCTTATTTGTTTTAACACAAACAGCATACATGCCCGGTGCAAACCGGCTGGTGTTTAGCTCTACCTCTTTTTCATTTTTTAAAGCCTGCCGCCACAACATTGCACCCATGTTATTAATAATAGTTACCTCTTGCGCATTTGCAGGCAAATTACCTACTGTTACTTTTTCTTTTGCCGGGTTGGGGTATAGCGTTATTTTAGTTGCTACAATTTTTTTTATTTCTTTAAAGCCTGTGGGTATGCCTGGGCTGCAACTGGCGAGATCAAATAAATAAGTCGACACTGGTATTTGATTAAAAGATGCTGAGGTGGATAAGCTAACCGTGTTACCGTTTATTACTACACTTACAAGCTTATTTGGGTACAAAGAATTTTGCGGTCCAAAACCAATATAAATTGTATCCTTAATTATGCACATACCAAATGCATTAGTTATATCAAAATTTGTATCGTACTGGTGAAGTAAATTGCCGGTGCTGTCTATCACATTCAATGAATCAGCAAAAAAAGGTAAACTGTCACTCCTTGTGAAAAACCAAATATTACTATTCGCATCAACTGCTAAATCAGGTATTGCAATTGATGTGTTAATTTGTGTTTGATATATTGAGTTAATACTAATTCCATCGTAACGCAATACGAATAAATTGACAGCATAAGAAGGTGCAGGTGCGCCTGTGTAAAATATAAAATGTTCATTTCCGCCAGCATTCCCCATTACAAAATTAGCAGTAGTACTTGTAGCTTGCCAACTTAGACTATCAAAAAACACAGGCATATCCTGATTAGTAGAATTGATATCATTGGTGAAAAAAGTTGGTGAAAAATTTCCACCATTTAAATTGTTTGCAATGGCTAACGCGTATCCGGCATTGTTACTTGCATTAACTACATTAAATACGGTACTATCATTTAAATTCATTTCATACACTCTGGAAACATTACTTGTGCTAACGGCTATACTATAATACGAACCTGCACTACAATTTAACGGATTGGAGTTTATAAAATTAACTTGACTATAAGAAGTGTTCGAAAAAAAAAGAAATAAAAAAAAAAGAAATAAAACAAAAAGGCAATGCGATAGTTTGGTTTTCATTCGTTTAAAATAAAAAGTGCAGCTACCATTATTGGCAACTGCACTAAATTAAAACAATTATTTATTTAAATACCAAGATCCGCTCATGGTTTTACTATCTGTTTCCAATGTGTAAGAATACAATCCTGTTGCAAGCTGGTCACGCATCATATCAAAGCCGGTTACATTGCCGGTAAACACCGCTTTGCCTGCACTGTCATAAACCGTAATGCTGGCATAGGGGTTTTGCATAAGCAGTTGTTGCATGGTAGGATTATCGCTGGCAGCAGCTTGTGTTGTTGCTGCTTTGCGCATGTATGGCAGTTGGTCAACCACATCCAAATCGAGTATATGCCTTGCATTTATTACCCCTTCGCCCCCTTCCCACACCGTGAGGTAAGCTATGCGGGTAAGTTCTGCTAACTGGTCGTTGTTTAGTTCATAAGATGGGGCTTCGGCCATAAGCGCAGCAATTTCAAGGGTGTAAGCTAAGTTATAATCAATACTGTTATTTTCTATCATGGCATTAAGAATGGCCATGGCAATAGCATAGTCCTCATCGTTTAAAAACTGGAACACCTCATTAAACTCACTCACCGTTTCGCCCATGTTGTTTTCATAAAATGCTGCATAATCTGCATTTATGGACCTA
>JAYTNW010000165.1:0-2308 GCA_043748115.1 Bacteroidota bacterium
GTTTGCTTACATCATCACCTCTGTGCCTGCATATCATGGATTTTATACCAACGGTGGAGCGCTAGAAGTTGGACAATCAAGTACAAAAGGAGTGGTGTACAGCAGCATTCTCATCCTCATTTTCGATTACATTTTAACTCAGCTTATACTGGCATGATAGAGGTTGTAAACATTTCCAAATCATTTGGACCCAAAGTGGTGCTTGATGATGTTTCATGCATGTTTGAGCAGGGAAAAATAAATCTCATCATTGGTGGCAGCGGGCAAGGGAAAACAGTGTTGATGAAATGTTCTGTAGGGTTGTTTGAGGTGGACAAAGGAAAGATTTTATATGATGGAAGAAATTTTTCAGAGATGACCTTTAAGGAGCGAAAGCCAATCCGCCAGGAAATTGGGATGCTTTTTCAGGGAGGAGCGTTGTTTGATTCTCTTACTGTTGAACAAAACGTAACCTTTCCATTAAACATGTTTACCAACATGAGCGTTGCTGAAAAAAGAGAACGTGCTAACTTTTGCCTGCAACGTGTAAACCTCGAAAACGTTAACAAACTTTTACCCAGCGCCATTAGCGGTGGAATGAAAAAACGTGTGGCCATAGCACGTGCCATCGCCATGAACCCAAAATATCTTTTTTGCGATGAACCCAACTCTGGACTTGATCCTAAAACTTCTATTTTGATTGATGAGCTCATTAAGGAAATTACTGAAGAGTTTAACATCACCACCATCATTAACACCCATGACATGAATACGGTAATGAGCATTGGCGAAAAAATTATTTTTATTTACAAGGGCAAAAAATTTTGGGAAGGCTCCAATGTGGACATTATGAAATCAGATAACCAACAGCTAAATGATTTTGTGTTTGCATCGCGATGGATGAAGGCGGTGAAGAAGCAATTTTAATTTTATTTAAAAGTTGTGCTTAAAGATCACCAATGCTAATTTTTTTTTTCGTCAGCTTCCTACACTCCGTTTTTATTGTCATTGTATTTTCACGAAGTGTAGTTGAGCATACTTTTACATCGCGCTAATTTTTTCTTCGTGCTTATGCGGCATTCAACCAAAGCAAAAAAAATCGCGCTTCAGCAAAGGCCAAAGCGCGACTCATTATTTTTTTGTTTTTAAAATCTTAAATCAATACCTGCAGCAAGCATCATCACATCATTGTTTACTTTCACATTTACATCCATTGGATATAAAGCCAATGCTTTTACCTGCTCATCTTTTTTATAAAAAGATTTTGCAACACCTAAATTGATCCTGAATTTTTCTGAAAGGTCAATTGCAAAACCGGTGTTTAATGTAACATTATCATTGGGTACAGTTTCAAATGCCCCAAGCGTAGTGTAATAAGCATCGCGATTGGTATAACGCAAATCTGTGTAAACACCACCCAAACTCCATGAAACCCATTTGCATGTTTTTAATTCAAAGCCTACAGCATAGTTAACGGCATCGCCTGTGAGGGCAGTTGTTTTTTTCTCATCGCTAAAACGTCCCCAGTTGGCATACGATTGAAAGTAGTAATTCATTTCCGCAGATGCTTTAAATGATTTACAAAATTCATATCCTAATCCTAATGCAAACATTCCCGGAAGGTCGCGTCTGTTTTTTGCTCCGTCAGTTACCAGTTCAGCGGCACCTTCAGAAACAATTTCTAAATCATCCGTTATCTGCGTGGTCTCAAAATCCAGTTTCGTTTTTGTTTCAAGCCTCATGGAGATGTTGAATTTTTCAAACGGAATGGCATTTAATCCTATCACTGCTGATAATCCACTGGCTTTGTCTTCTGACTCTATTCCGATGGTTGCATCAGGCAAATCGAAGGGTGACGCTGTTAAAGTGGTGCCGGCTTTGGTGGTGTTTTTTGCACTCACATATCGCACACCGGCAGCAAAACTCAATTGATCATTCGCTTTTAAAGTTAAACCTGCAGTACCTGTCATGTAGGCGCTTGATGCTTTCAGGTACTGATCTTTGCTATTGGTGTAAGCACCTTGCATGTTTTGTAACAGCATTAAGCTAATAAGGTCGGTGTTAAACGTTCCTGAAGGATAGTTTGCCGTGGCTCCACCTCCTGAAATGTAAAAACCTCCCCAGGCAGCCCATTTGTTTTTTGTGTAAGCCACATAAAGGTTGGGAACAAACATGTCGTTACCATCTTGCTCTACCGTTTTTTCACCATATCCCAAATCATAAGTGTGGGCAGGTTTACGAAAGAACATTTGGTTTCCTACACTAATGTGAAAGCCTTCTTTCATTTCTGTTAAACCGGCAGGGTTATACACCACGGCATCGGTTCCAT
>JAYTNW010000166.1:0-6071 GCA_043748115.1 Bacteroidota bacterium
CTTTATGTTATGTTTTATCCTCAGTTGGTGGCTGGCCCCATTGAAAGGCCTCAAAATATTTTACACCAGCTTCACCAAAAAAATTCTTTCAATTTTTCAAACATGGTTATAGGCCTAAATTACATGGCCTATGGCATGTTTAAAAAAGTAGTGATTGCTGATAGGCTTTCTCCGTATGTGAATGAAGTTTATGGAAACATTGACAATTATGGCACGGTGCCGGTTTTAATGGCCATGTTCTTTTTTTCTATTCAAATCTATTGCGATTTTTCAGGGTATTCAGATATTGCCATTGGCGCTGCCCGTGTGATGGGCATTGACCTGATGAAAAATTTCAACTTCCCTTATCTGTCAAAAACCATTTCTGAATTTTGGACTCGATGGCATATATCTCTTTCCACATGGTTTAAGGACTACTTATACATTTCCCTTGGTGGCAACCGGGTTTCAAAACTCAATTGGTATCGCAACCTTGCCATCGTTTTTCTAATAAGTGGTTTATGGCATGGTGCAAGCTGGAATTTTATCATCTGGGGTGGGCTGCATGCCTTCTTCCTCATTTTCGGAATTATAACATTAAATGCAAGAGTATCTATTTCAAAAACAATAGGGCTTAATAAAATTCCTTCTGTTCAGAAACTATTAAATATCGGAGTAACATTTGCCTTGGTCACCTTTGCTTGGATATTTTTCAGGGTTCCTGACGTTGCAACATCATTAAAAATTATTCAAACAGCCGTTTCATGCAACTGGGATGTTGCTTCTGCAGGGGCTTCTTTCGGATTGCTTTATGTTTTACTCTGTTTCGCGCTGATAGGTTTATTCCTGTTCAGTTATTTTCTACCTAAAGACTTTACCTTTAAACATAACATCCTTTTTTTTACAGTAATCACCATACTTATTTTAATACTCGGCAAAAATGGAGAAAGCGAATTCATCTATTTCCAGTTTTAAGCGCTTCCTCATTGCTTACCTGTTGCCTGTAACAGCAATTGTAGCTATCGTAATGGTTGCGTGTTCTTGGTTCTTTGAGCGGTCCATAATATTCAAATCCACATCTTCCGGTGCCTACAAGATCAACCGCATGTTTACTGAACAACACAACAATGAAATTGCATTGATAGGCTCCTCCAGGGCTGTCGGCAGTTATGTGCCTGCTATTTTAGGCGACTCTGTTTTTAACTACGGCATTGAAGATACACAGTACGATCTGCTAATTATATTTTTAAAAAATGAGCTGGAAAAAAACAAAACCACTCCACTTGTTGTAAATTTCGATTATGAGATTTTTGATAAGTGGTTTGGTGACATAGCTAACTACATTCCAAATGTGCACCATGCTGATATAAAAAATTATGTGGGCGACCGTTACAAATGGTATTTCTCTGTAGCAGGAATTAAATATTTTGGTCAATACGAACATTACATGAAAATGTATATGGCCGATCATTCGGGAAGAAATTACAAATCTAACGGTGGGTTTTTTCTCACGGATCCTTTTAACCCCGAGGTTCTTGCCCGTGAAGTAAAAACCAGATTGGTAACAACAACCCATTGGACTAGCGATGAGCAAAAATCACAAACGTTAATACAACTTATAGCAAGCCATCCGCAACGACAGATCGTGTTTTGTATAGCGCCCTATCACCCTGCCTACCTTAAAATGTTTAAAGGCTACGATCAGTTAAACCAATGTGTAAATGCGTTAAAAGCAAACAGCAATGTTGTTTTTTTAGATTACTCGCACGAAGCTTATGCTGATTCTCTTTACAGCAATACCTCGCACCTTAACTACAACGGTGCCGTAAAATTTTCTGGGGAATTGAAAAGTCGTTTACACGCCCTTCTACCCACTTATTTCTAAAGGATTAATTTAGCTTTATTAACTCATAGTCCTCTATTTCCAGGATGTAAATGAGTTTATTCTCATATCCATTTCCATCTCCGAATTCAGTAAAGCGATATGGAACAAGTTGCGTTACAATGCTGCCAGCTTTTTTATTGGTAGATAACTGCTTTGTAAAAGCCATTACAAGATCAAAACCTTGATAGGCATTGTAAGTAGGTTCAGTTTTAAATTTGTTATAAAATATTTGCCTGAAACGCTGAACACCCATATTGGATGCATCTGTAAACATGGAGGTAAAATACCATATTTTAAGATTTTTTAGGTTACCGTAATCAATGCTTTCAAAATTTTCCCAGGTAGGTAAGCCCATTACGGTGATGTTGGCCATATTAAGAGCATTGATCTTGTTTAGCAAGGGCGATATAAAATCCTGATCCGAAGAGGTGAGAATTATTACATTTTGTGCTGTTTTACTTAATGAGGCAGAAAGCGAATCAAACAGTTGTGTTGTGTACAATACAAAATCTGCTTTTGCACCTAGTTTTTTACGGAAGATATCTGCAATATCCTTTTCTCGTTTAACATCACGGCTTATCACCATTATTTTTGCTGATGGGTATTTCATAAAAATAAAATCAGCGGCTTCTTCACACTGTGAGGCGGTAGATGGCACGGCTAAGTAGGCCTGTTTATTTTGTTTAAGCACTGATGACGATACGGGTTGGGTGAACACAATTTTGTTGTTGTGCTTTTTGGTAATATTAACAGCAGCAGGTGCTAAATTGGGAGCCAATGAAGCAAACAACGCATCAGCCTGCATGGCCTCTTTTCTATAAAGCATGTTGGTAAATGCAACACTATCTGTTGGAGCGTCCAGTGTTTTGAGGTGAAGTTCAATTCCCATTGCACGTATTGAATCTGCTGCCAGCGTAGCCCCTTCTAAAAATTGCAGGTTGGGTAATACCGATGCATCAATGGTGTTTTCTTCAGAAGTGTCAGTGCTCATTTTAACCTGATTTTTAAGATCAAGTGATAGCAACAACGTGATGTTTACAGGCTTCACCACTTCAGCTTTCGGCTCAACAGGTTTTTCTTCTTTCACCACTAGAACATCCGGTTTAACAGGTGGCTGTTGTGCAGTTTTTTTTGCGGTTGAACAGGAGTGCATGATAAAACAACCCATTGCTAAGGCTAACAAAAAAAACATTCTGTTACCGTCTTTCGTTTTTTCTCTGTTTAAAAAATCAGGCATGATTAAAAAGTTTTGGTTTTAATTTATTCCCATTCAATGGTTGCTGGAGGTTTGCTGCTGATGTCATAAACCACCCTGTTTATACCTTTTACTTTATTAATAATCTCGTTACTTACGGCTCCTAAAAATTCAAAAGGTAAATGGCTCCAGTCTGCTGTCATTCCGTCTGTGCTACTCACCGCTCTTAGACAAACAACATTCTCATAGGTACGCTCATCACCCATTACGCCCACCGATTGCACAGGAAGGAAAATAGTTCCTGCCTGCCACACTTTGTGATAGAGGTTGTGCTTACGAAGGCTTTCCATATAAATACTATCTGCTTCCTGCAAAATCCTCACTTTTTCTGCGGTAATATCTCCTAAAATACGAATGCCTAAACCAGGCCCCGGAAAAGGATGGCGGTTTAAGAGCTCCTCTTTTATGCCCATTTCTTTGCCTACCAAACGTACTTCATCTTTAAAAAGAGCGCGTAATGGTTCCACAATTTTTAAATTCATTTTATCAGGAAGGCCTCCCACATTGTGATGCGACTTAATGGTGGCCGATGGTCCTTTGACAGATACCGACTCTATCACATCAGGATAAATGGTTCCTTGTGCCAGCCATTTTACATCTTGTATCTTTTGGGCTTCCTGATCAAACACTTCAATAAAAACCCGGCCAATTGTTTTTCTTTTTTGCTCCGGATCAGTCACTCCTTTTAAAGCATCATAAAATTGCTGAGTGGCATTTACTGGTATAATGTTCAATCCCTCAGGAGCAAAAGTTTCAACCACCTGCCGGGCTTCGTCTTTACGCAGTAAGCCGTTGTCAATAAAAATACAATATAAGTTTTTTCCAATCGCCTTGTGCAAAAGCATAGCCGCAACACTGCTGTCCACTCCTCCAGACAAGCCTAAAATGACCTTATCATTACCCAATTTATCTTTCAAGGATTGAACGGTTTCTTCCACAAAAGAGCCCGGTGTCCAGTCCCCACGACAGCCACAAAGGGTGTAGGCGAAATTGGCCAATATTTTTTTTCCTTCCGTACTGTGGTAAACTTCCGGATGAAATTGCAACCCATATACGGGAAGCTCCCGATGCCTGAAAGCCGCAACCTCCACATCATCAGTACTTCCTATCACTTCAAAATCATCGCCAGCACTTTTTATAGTATCTGCATGCGACATCCAAACTTGCGAAACCGTTTCTACGTCTTTAAAAATTATATCGTCATACTTTAATTTGAGATGCGCCCTCCCATATTCTCGTGTGCTGGATGGCTGCACACTTCCACCATGCTGATGTGCCAGCATTTGAGCCCCATAACACAACCCCAACAATGGCACCCTGCTCATGTACAGCTGTGTTTCAAAATATGGAGATGAGTCTTCCCTTACAGAAAATGGGCTTCCTGAAAGAATAATTCCTTTCACCGTTTCATCAATTACGGGCAGGTGGTTAAATGGATGAATTTCACAATAAACATTTAGTTCTCTCAGCCTACGGGCAATAAGTTGGGTGTATTGTGAGCCAAAGTCAATGATAAGAATAGATTGGTGCATGGAGGCAAAAGTAAAGTTTCAGGTAGATAGTTTATAGATGCCGGCTTACTATTTCTTTTCGGCTGCAAAAATTTAAGGTGCCGTGATGGTAAAATCTCCATGCTCCACTCTAAAATCTCAATCTGTAATTCTATCTTTGCAAAAAATAATTTTAGAATATGAAAATTACTTTTCCCGATAAAAGTGTGCGGGAATTTACGGAAGGCACCACCGCTATTGAAATTGCAAAAAGCATTAGCGAAGGCTTTGCCCGCAATGTGCTGGCGGCAAAGGTTAATGGTGAAGTAAGGGACCTTAACCGCCCCATTCAATCCGACTCTAGCTTAGAGCTTTTAACATGGGACAGTGCCGAAGGTAAATCAACCATGTGGCACTCCTCTGCACACTTAATGGCTGAAGCATTGGAGACCTATTATCCAGGCATAAAATTTTGGGTAGGCCCTCCAGTGGACAATGGCTTTTATTATGATGTGGACCTTGGAGGGCAGACCATAAGCAGTGACGACTTCAAAAAAATTGAAGATAAAATGTTGGAGCTGGCGCGGCAAAACAATCCTTTTGTAAGAAAAGAGATGAGCAAAGCCGAAGCCGTAAAATATTTTACCGATAAAAATGATGAATATAAATTAGATCTCCTGAATAATTTGGAGGATGGCACAATTACATTTTATACCCAAGGAAACTTTACCGACCTGTGCCGTGGGCCACATATCCCTTCCACAGGAACCATTAAGGCTATTAAACTAACAACCTTGGCAGGTGCCTATTGGAAAGGTGATGAAAAAAACAAACAGCTTACCCGTATTTATGGCATTACTTTTCCGAAGCAAAAGGAATTGGAGGAGTACCTTACCATGCTGGAAGAAGCGAAAAAGCGCGATCACAGAAAACTAGGCAAGGAGTTGGAAATTTTTATGTTTGATGATGAGGTAGGCCCGGGCTTACCCTTGTGGTTGCCAAACGGAGGAGTGATTATTGAGCAATTGGAAAATTTAGCTAAACGTACAGAACAGGATGCAGGATATCAGCGTGTTCGCACCCCTCATTTGGCTAAAGAAAGCATGTATAAAACAACAGGGCATTTGCCTTACTATGCGGAAAGCATGTTTCCCCCAATGGAAATGGATGGTGAGAAGTATTATCTTAAACCGATGAACTGCCCCCATCACCACAAGATTTTTGGTAACATGAACGCCAGTTACAGAGATCTACCCATTCGACTTGCCGAGTATGGAACCTGCTATCGCTATGAGCAATCTGGTGAATTATTTGGACTCATGCGTGTGCGCTGTTTGCAGATGAACGATGCCCACATTTATTGCACCGAAGAGCAGTTTGCCGATGAGTTCAGGGCGGTAAATGCCATGTATCTTAAATACTTTAAAATTTTCGGCATCGAAAAATATGTGATGCGCTTTAG
>JAYTNW010000167.1:0-2176 GCA_043748115.1 Bacteroidota bacterium
TTAAAAATCAGGTAAAAGATTTTTTTAATGAAAAAGGGTATTTACGAGCCGATGTTCAACTAAAAACCGAACGCGACAGCAATGAAATAAATAGCGACATTCTTTACATTAATGTTAACAAAGGTAAGCGCATAAAAATTCATCGCATTTACATTACAGGCAATAACGAAGTAAAATCAAGCAAACTCAAGAGAGCCATGAAAGGCACCAAAGAGAAAAAGCTGATCAATATTTTTAGCTCCACCAAATTCAATGAAGATAAATTTGTGGAGGATAAAGAAAAGCTCATCGGCAAGTACAATGAAAAAGGTTACCGTGATGCAAAAGTTGTTTTCGATTCAATTTACGACTACAGCCGCAGACGTATTAACATTGATGTAAAAGTAGATGAAGGGAAAAAGTACTATTTCCGTAACATCAATTTTATTGGTAACACCAAATACACCGCTCAAGAACTTAATAAGGTGTTAGGCATACAGCGTGGAGATGTGTATAATGCAAAACGCTTGGAGAGCGCACTTTACATGAGCGAAAGTAGTCGTGACATCACCTCGCTTTATATGGATGATGGGTATTTATTTTTCAATATTGAGCCAGTAGAAATTGCAGTTGATAATGACTCCATTGACCTTGAAATGCGCATGTATGAAGGCAAGCAGGCGCGCATCAACCATGTTACAGTTAAAGGAAACACCAAAACAAACGATCGTGTGATCATGCGTGAAATACGCACCAAACCCGGGCAGCTTTTTAGCCGTAGTGATATTATCAGAACACAGCGCGAACTCTCGCAGTTAGGATATTTTAATCCTGAGAAATTAGGTGTTAATCCTAAGCCCAACCCTGTTGATGGCACTGTGGATATTGAATACGAAGTGGAAGAAAGACCAAACGACCAAGTGGAACTTTCCGGTGGATGGGGTGCCAGCCAAATTGTGGGTACGCTGGGTGTTACCTTCAATAATTTTTCAGCACGTAATATTTTTAAAGGATACACATGGAGGCCTTTGCCATCAGGTGACGGGCAGCGTTTGAGCATTCGTGCAACATCAAATGGTATTTATTATCAGTCCTACAATGCATCTTTTACGGAACCATGGCTTGGAGGCAAAAAGCCGAATGCACTCACGGTGTCCATTTATCACTCCGTACAAACCAATGGGCTTAAGAAGTCTAACGAAAGTCGCCAGTCTATCAATATTTCTGGTGCCTCGGTGGGTTTGCAAAAACGTTTGAAGTGGCCTGATGATTATTTTACTTTATACACCGGTGTAAACTACCAACTATACAAGCTGAAGAATTATCAAACGTCCTTCCTTTTTACAGATGGAACATCCAACAATATTTCTTTTGAATTAAATCTTACCCGCAGCAGTGTTGATCAGCCTATTTATGCACGTAAAGGCTCTGAGGTTTCGTTTACGTTTCAGTTTACTCCTCCTTATTCTGCATTTAACGATAAGGATTATGCAAACCTTCCTACCAACGAAAAATATAAATGGATTGAATACCATAAATGGAAATTTAGCTCAGCATGGTACATTAAGTTAATTGGTAACATGGTGATGTATAACAAGGCGCAGTTCGGCTTCCTTGGCTTTTACAACAAAGGCATAGGCCAATCGCCTTTCGAACGTTTTTACTTAGGAGGTGATGGGTTGTCTGGTTTCTCATTGGACGGACGTGAGATTATTGCGCTGAGAGGTTATGAAAACAGTGCACTTACCCCAACAGATAATTCCGGTAATGATGTTGGAGGAGCTATTTATGATAAATTCGTCACAGAACTTCGCTACCCGGTTTCTTTAAATCCTAACGCAACAATATATGTGCTGGGCTTTTTTGAAGGAGGTAATTCATGGGCTAAGTTCAGAGATTTCTCCCCGTTTAGCATCAAGCGTTCCGCAGGGGTAGGTATGCGTATCTTCCTGCCAATGTTTGGTTTGCTGGGGCTTGATTATGGCTGGCGTTTGGATAAACAATTGGATGATACCCGCAACGGAGTAGGCAAATTCTCTTTCGTGATCGGGCAACAATTTTAAGTGAGAGCCGGAGAGAGAAAAGCAAGAAAAAGGAGTAGGTCACAAAGCGTAGGTAAATAACTGTTCACCGCATATTCACTCCACAGCTAATCCATGGTACGGTATTTATGTTTATAGAGATATCATACATAAAA
>JAYTNW010000168.1:0-4797 GCA_043748115.1 Bacteroidota bacterium
ATGATGGAACTTTTTTTCGCGAAGTAGAAAGCAATTGTTGGGATGCTGATGCGCGCATGAAAGAGTGTGAAACCCATCATGTGCATGTACAGGTATTGAGTACAGTTCCTGTCATGTTTTCATATTGGGCAAAACCGAAGGATGCCTTGGATCTTTCTAAATTTTTAAATGACCATATTGCCGGCATTGTTGCCAAATACCCAAAGCGTTTTATTGGTTTAGGAACAGTTCCATTGCAAGCTCCGGATTTAGCTATTAAAGAACTGGAACGTTGTAAACAAATTGGATTAGCAGGTGTGCAAATAGGTTCACATGTTAACGACTGGAACCTAAACGATGAAAACCTTATGTCTGTTTTTGAAGCTTGTGAAAAATTAAACATGGCCGTTTTTGTACATCCCTGGGAAATGATGGGCGAAAAGCAAATGCAAAAATACTGGTTGCCGTGGTTGGTAGGTATGCCGGCAGAAACAACAAGGGCAATCTGCTCAATGATATTTGGAGGAGTGTTCGAAAAATTTCCTACACTAAGAGTGGCCTTTGCTCATGGTGGCGGAAGCTTTCCATCAACCATTGGACGCATACAACATGGTTATGACTGCCGACCCGACCTTGTTGCCGTTGACAATCCAGTTCCACCAAAAAATTATTTAGGCAAATTTTATTTTGACTCACTGGTGCATGACGAGCGCATGATGAATTATTTAGTGGATCTTGTGGGTGCAAATCGCATTGCACTGGGTAGTGATTACCCTTTTCCACTAGGCGAAAATATACCCGGTAGTTTAATAAAATCCATGAAATTTGATGATGCCACTAAAGAGCAACTATTAAGCGGCACTGCTTTGGAATGGCTTCGACTGGAGAAAAAATTGTTTATCTAAAAACAATACTTTATGTAAAACTAAGTTTCGCTCTTTACACACGTATCTCCTAAATATAAAATTATGCAAAATATAAAATTGGCAATTTTTTCTATTCTATTAATCGCTTCTTCTTGTGGATTGGGCAAAGTTGATAAAGTAAAAGGCATGGCCATTGCAGAAGCATTAATGCAGGACCTTAAAAATGAAAACTACAATAACCTTGACCAGTATTATATGAACTCATTTAATGCCAGTGAACCATTGGATAGAAAAACAGAAAAATTTAAACGCTTGCGCGAGGTAATGGGCCCTATTGAATCTTATTCGCTCTTGGAGGCTAAGGAAGAGTATGACTCAGTAAAAGGCATTAACCAATTGCTACTTACCTATAAACTTACCTGCAGCAAGGTGGTGGCAAAACAAACTTTTTTAATTGTTAATGACGAAGGAGATATGAAGATCATGTTTCAGAATGTGGAGAACATATAGTTTCTTTGCTTTTGTTTGCCTAAAAACATTAAAGGTGCTGTTCGCAACCTAAATCATTCCATCACTTAAAAAGCATGAATATACATTCGTTCACCTTTAATCCTTTTTCTGAAAACGCCTATCTTATTTATGATGAAACAAAAAAATGCGCCATTATAGATCCGGGATGTTACATGCCTGAAGAAAAACAGGAATTACTTTCTTTCATAAAAAAAAATGAGCTTAGCCCGGTGTTATTACTTAACACCCATTGCCATGTAGATCATGTGTTCGGCAACAAATTTGTGTTCGACCAATTTGGACTTTTACCACAATTTCACAAAAACGAATTGCGATTACTTGAAGCTGCAGGTGAATACAGTAAGCAATGGGGTGTGTTTTTAGAGCCTTCTCCATTACCTGAAAAGTTTTTAGATGAAACCGATGTTATCCGTTTCGGAAACCAGGAGTTCACCATTTTACTGGCACCAGGACACAGCCCCGGAAGTATTTGCTTTTACCATGAGAAGGAGAAAATTATAATTGCCGGTGATGTGCTTTTTCAAATGAGCATTGGAAGATTCGACTTACCGGGAGGTGATGAAAAAACATTGCTCAACAGTATTCACGAAAAACTACTGCCACTGCCTCCTGATGTTAAAGTATATGCAGGCCACGGATCACCCACAACTATTGGTTTTGAAAAAATGTATAATCCGTTTTTAACCTGAGCCGCTGTTTTTTACAATGGAATGTTTCCATGTTTTTTCCGTGGAAGCTTTACCGCTTTATTTTCAAGCATCTTAAACGCCCGTATTAATTTTATACGTGTTTCTGATGGGTGTATCACTTCATCCACAAATCCACGTTCGGCAGCTTTATAGGGATTAGCAAAAATTTCATTGTACTCCTGCTCTTTTTCTTTCCATTTTTCGGCCGGGTTTTCTGCCTTACTAATTTCCTTTTTAAAAATAATTTCTGCTGCACCTTTCGCACCCATCACAGCAATTTCTGCTGATGGCCATGCATAATTCATATCTGCTCCAATGTGTTTGGAGTTCATCACATCATACGCTCCGCCATACGCTTTGCGGGTAATTACCGTAATGCGCGGAACGGTGGCTTCACTAAAGGCATAAAGTAGCTTAGCTCCATTGGTGATAATGGCATTCCACTCCTGATCAGTACCCGGTAAAAAACCAGGCACATCTTCAAACACCAGCAACGGTATGTTAAAGCAGTCGCAAAAGCGAACAAATCGTGCTGCTTTTACGGATGAGTGATTGTCCAACACCCCCGCTAAAAACATAGGTTGGTTGGCTACTATGCCAATGCTTCTTCCGGCTAAGCGCGCAAAACCCACTACAATATTTTCCGCAAAATTTTTATGTACTTCTAAGAATGAATTTTCATCAGCAACTTGGGTGATCACTTCCCTGATATCGTATGGCTGATTTGGATTTTCAGGAATAACATCATTTAATTCAGGACGTTTTTCATTACCTTCCGAGTAAGCAATTGCCGGTGGCATTTCCTCACAGTTGGAAGGCATATAGCTCAATAGATTTTTAATATTTTGAATGCACTCTATTTCATTGGCACAAGAAAAATGAGTAACCCCTGATTTTGTAGAGTGTGTTGAGGCACCACCTAATTCCTCTGCTGTTACTTCCTCATGTGTTACTGTTTTTACTACGTTGGGGCCGGTTACAAACATGTAAGAGGTGTTTTCTACCATCATAATAAAATCAGTGATGGCAGGTGAATAAACAGCACCACCGGCACAGGGGCCCATTATAGCACTAAGTTGCGGAATTACTCCTGAGGCAATGGTGTTGCGATAAAAAATATCTGCATATCCACCTAATGAAACTACTCCCTCTTGAATGCGGGCTCCACCACTGTCATTTAAACCAATAACAGGCGCACCATTTTGCATTGCCAGATCCATGACGCGGCAAATTTTTTCTGCATGTGTTTCACTAAGCGATCCTCCAAAAACGGTAAAGTCCTGTGAGAAAACATAAACCAATCTTCCGTTTACGGTACCAAATCCTGTCACCACACCATCACCAGCATATTTTTCTTTGGCCAGCCCAAAATCCGTAGCGCGGTGGCTCACCAACATGCCAATCTCTTCAAAGCTTCCGTCATCTAACAAAAAGTGAATGCGTTCACGCGCAGTGAGTTTACCTTTTTTATGCTGGTCATCAATACGCTTGGCGCCTCCGCCTAACAGGGCTTCTTTTTTCTTTTCTTCTAAGAGAGAAATTTTTTTCTTCACAGGATAGTGTTTTGTTGAATTATAGTGCAAACTTAAAAAACGATGCGATACCCATCAATCAAAACGCTGTTTAGGTACCACAGACATTGTTAAACGGCTGATGCAAACAAGATGTCCTTGCTCATCTGTAATTTCAATGCTCCACACCTGAGTTGTTTTACCCGTGTGCAGGGCCACCGCTTTACCATACACCTGTCCGCTTCGTACTGTGCGCACATGGTTGGCGTTAATGTCCAAACCCACGCAATAATACTTATCCGGATCAACAGTTAAAAATGCCCCGATGCTACCCAACGACTCGGCCAAAGCGCATGAAGCACCACCATGCAGCAAACCCATCGGCTGATGTGTGCGGGCATCAACAGGCATGGTGCCTTTTACCACACCATCAACAATTGACGTGATTTTTATTCCTAAATGCTCCAGCATGGTGGCTTTTTCCATGTGTTGCATATCTGCCAGTTTATAGTCTTTAAACCATTTTGTCATATCAGTTAGTCTATATCATTATCGCGCTCTTCGTCTCCTTTTTTCGGAAAAACAGAATGGTAAATTTCGTTTAAGAAAATTTTTAAACGGAGTACATAAAGCGGAGATGAAAGTTTGTCGGGAATAGATTTATTGTTGAGCAACATGACCCTATACCCAACGCCAAAACCCACGCCCACCCATTTAATTACTTTGTAATGTCCGGTTATTGCAGGCTCCAAAAGTATGATGCCATGCTCCTTGGCTTTGTTATCCTTTTTTTTGCCATCAGGATATTCGTAATAGCTGCTTCCAAAACCTATATGGGCGGGAAATGAAACCTGCCACGGCCCTTTGCGGTACAGCACATATTCAAAACCCGTAGTAAAATAACTGCTTTTAATCTCCGCGCGATAAAAGGTGTCGCCCACGGCTATCCTGTCCACTGCATCAGTGGTGAGCACGCTA
The DNA here is from genome assembly GCA_043748115.1 of Bacteroidota bacterium. Taxonomy (GTDB): domain Bacteria; phylum Bacteroidota; class Bacteroidia; order AKYH767-A; family OLB10; genus OLB10. Next base: position 4,555 of record JAYTNW010000168.1, read on the forward strand.
AATCCCAATCCCATTCGTAACTTCTTCCCAAACTCAAGTCCTGTTTTAAAACCCCAAGCGTTGGCACGTTCCTTTCGCACAATGGAGTTATAGCTATCAATCTGAAAAAACATCCTAGGTTTTTGCGTTAGGGCAAACTTAAGCGAATCAATGAGCTGGGCGCTAACCCCTTGAAAGGCAAGACAGAATAGAATCAAAAATCCTAACCTTTTCCGCATAAATAAAAAAGATGTGTTTTTCACT
>JAYTNW010000169.1:0-1897 GCA_043748115.1 Bacteroidota bacterium
CATTAACACATCGCTGGCTAATTTGTAACGCGCTTCTGCATGAGGGTAAATATGAAACTCACCTTTCTGTCCTGTTTCCAGTTCTGTGTTTATCCCTGCAATAAATCTAAAGGTAGGCACATCAAAAGTATAACGCGGGTAAACGCCAATGATGGTACTTTTGTAATCATCACCAACAGGCATTTTGGTGTTTAGGTAATCTATTTTAATGCCGGCCGCAGCATCGTGCTCGTTTATGGTTTTTTTAAGAAGGCCGTCAAACACAAAATTTCCTTCAGAGGTTTTATCGTTCAACCGTTTGCCGGAATAGCCGTAAAACTTTAGCCCTGCATCAAATTTAATGGCTGCATCTTTATTCACAAAATTATCGTAGCCCACATTTCCTGTTACTCCTGAAAACAACTGTCTGGTTTCCTTCTTACTGAAAAGTGTTGCTTCACCATTATAACCATAATAGCGCACAACGTTTCTCTCTAAGTCAACACCGGCCCTAAAGGTTCCCATGTCGCCATATTTTTTCCCGAACAACTCCAATCCATTTTCACTGTTATCCGTTTTTCCGTAATTTTTTATTTCACCGGTGGAGGATAAATGCTTCAAGTGTACACCTGCATCAAATTCTTTGGAACGAAGTGCATTGTAAAACGCTTCGGTGTAAACGGTATTCTTGGTTCCGTATCCGGCCTTTACGTAGCCGCGATGCAAAAGCTTAATGTTATCGTCTTTGATTTTAACAGGCTTAATTGGCGTAGAATTAAAATTGGTCTCTACTTTTTTAGGATCCACTGCATATTTAAAATCAGGGTCGGCAAAGGTGGAGGTATCTGCACCCGGCATGTCGCTAATTTTTACTGCATCACTCAATGTAGGCTGGTAAGCTTTTACAACATACACATCCTCATCACCAAGATTTTTAACCGTATCCCTTGGTGTCTGTGCATTAGCAGTTGTATGGCATGATAGTGCAATTAAAACAAAAGCTAAATGTTTTATGATGGTGTTTTTCATCGGCATGCCTGCAGTTTTTTTATTAATTCTCATCCGTATTTTCTTCTTTAGGTTTAGTACTTTCCATCATGCGTTGCTCATCAGCAATTAAAAGATTTAAACGCTGTATGGCAAGGTCTTTAAGGTCTTCGGTATCCGTTACGTTTTTCTCGTAGTTGTCAATAATGCTCTGGTATGTTTGCTTGGCCTGAAAAGTATCTTTAAGCGCCAGGTAATTATCTCCAAGCAGAATGAATGATTTACCGATCCAAAAATCATAAGAAGGCACTTGTTTGATCACCTCAAAACATTTTTTCTGAGAGTCTTTAAAGTTGCCAAGCTTGTTTTGTATAAGTGCAAGGTTGTATTTTGCTTCAGCAGCAATTTCGCTATTGCCTCCCTTAGCGATCACGGTAAATTCTTTCATCGCAGTTTGCAAGTCGTCAGCTTGCATGGCGCAGCGTGCTTTAATCACATGTGCCTCTGATATTACGGTTTGATCCGATTTATCATTGTTCAATATTTTTTCTGCATACGCTCCTGCTTCAGCACATTTTTTCAATTTATCGTTACTGCGCATAATCCCTGCAAGGGCTATTAACTGGTTGTCGGCATAATCAGCGTTGCTCTCCAAGCGCAGGTATGAGGCCAAAGCCAGGTCATATTGTTTGCGCGAATAATAAATAGCAGAAGATTTAACTAAAGAGCGCTCGGTAAATAAATTTTTAGCACTTTGGTTAACTACTTCATATCCTTTCAAGGCTGTTTCGTAATCTTTGGCTGCATAGTCACTTTCTGCTTTGTAAAATGTAGCGTTAAGCACAAATGCTCCATCGGGGAAACGCGATAAATATTCAGCAAAGTCTTTACCCGAACTTTTAACATCCCCTTTCATGTAACGTTGCTCGGC
>JAYTNW010000170.1:0-3383 GCA_043748115.1 Bacteroidota bacterium
GAGGTGCTGGCGGAGGACAGTTTGGACAAGATGCTATAACCTATGCCACCATAAACAAAGGAGCTTTGGTGGTGTGTGCAGCCGGAAACACATATACAGATGATGCACAATATCCTGCAGCATTTCAATATGCATTTAGTGTTGCAGCAACGACTAGCTCCGATGTAAAATCTGCCTTTTCTACCTACAATTATTCTGTTGATATTTCTGCACCGGGTTCCAATATTTTATCTACCCTCTATAATAATGGATACGCTAATCTTGACGGCACATCAATGGCTTCTCCAATTACTGCTGGTTGTGCTGCCATTGTAAAATCGCACTTTCCTTCTTACACCAATTTACAGGTTGGCGAACAACTTCGCATGACTGCCGACAATATTTACACCATTTCAGGAAATACTTCTTTCGCCAATAAGTTGGGAGGTGGGCGAGTAAATCTTTTTCGTGCATTAACTGAGTCTCCAAAGTCAGCCACTTTCGACAATTTATTTATTACTGATAATAATGACCTGGCCTTCGGAACGGGCGATACATTGTCCATTTCGGGTGACATCATCAATTATCTGGCTCCGCTCACTAATTTAACCATTACGTTATCTACTACGTCAACCTATGTTACGGTGCTTAACGGCACCATTAACCCGGGAGCAATGGCTACTTTGGCCACACAAAACAATGCAGCTAGCCCTTTTACTATGAAGATAAACAACAACCCACCTGTGAATGCTGTTGTTAACTTTAAACTTACCTTAACTGATGGAACTTACACCTCCAACCAGTTTTTTAGTGTTATTGTGAATGTGGATTACCTTAATTTAAACATCAATGAAATTGCGACTACCATTACTAGCAAGGGTCGGTTGTTTTATTATGGAACCGGTCAAGTACAGGGATTGGGTTTCTCGTTAAATGGCACCAACATGGTGTATGATGGAGGATTGATGATAGGCAACAACTCCAAGGTTTCTGACAACTGTCGGGATGGACTTAACTTTGATGATGACTTCTTAAAACAGATCGCCATTCAAAGGGTAATACCCACAGTAGCCTCAGAGTATGACTTGGTAACAACTTTTAATGATAACAACGTTGCTACTGCCGATAGGTTAAACGTAAGAGTAAAACATAAAACCTATGCCTGGAGTACCGTGGGAAATACGCGATTTGTGATTGTTGAATATAACATTAAAAACAATGGAACATCTGCTTTAAATTCATTGTATGCAGGAATACTGGCGGATTGGGACATTCAAACTTTTGCCAATAACAAAACTGATGTTGACAATAATTTAAAATTAGGCTACACGTATTGCACTGATGCCTCTGGTTTATTTGCTGGTACAAAATTACTAACCTCTGGTCAATTTCTAAGTTACGGTATTGATAATTTGACGGGAGGAAACGGAGGAGTAGATGCGTGGACTGATTTTACGAGCGCAGAAAAATACACCGTTATGAGTACCCAACGCGCTCAAGCCGGCAACAGTGCCGCTACAGGAAATGACGTTATGCAAACGGTAAGCACCGGTCCTTTCAACTTAATAGCTGGCGACTCGGTAATTGTAGCCTTTGCTTTATTGGCAGGTGACAGTTTAGCCGATATACAAGCAAGCGCTGCTGCTGCACAAATAAAATATGACGGAATATTAACTTCAATTAAAGAGCAGGCTTCTGGAGAAAAAGAATTAGCGATACTTGGTATTTATCCAAATCCTTCAGAAGGTAACAACGTAAACTTGGTGTTTCATTTGCCTGGAAGTCAAACAACAGCTGTGCAAGTTACATTAACGGATGTAATTGGAAAAACTGTGATGACCAAAAACACAAATACACCGGGAGGCAAACAAATAATTAATATTAACACAGCCGGTTTAAGCGCAGGGATTTACGCAGTACAATTGATTGCAGGAGAAAAAATTGTTATACAAAAATTAATCATTAAATAATTTCAGTAAATTGTTTTAAAGCCATGGCGGTGTTACTGTCATGGCTTTTTCAATGTCTATCCTTCAAAATAATAAAACACAGGCATAGACAACACACCCAACATCATAATAACTTTACACAGCAAGCTTGCTGTTTTGTATTGCGATCGTTGTTTGGCCATAAAAAGGTAACCAAAAAGAAAAAGCAACGGCAACTGTATGGCAAGGGTTGTATAAAAAAAAGTGGTTTTGTTTTCCCATTGCTGCTGCGAATATTGCACATATCCGATAGAAAAAATAATAAGTAAGATGATAAATTGCCCAACTCGTGCTGCCACCTTTTGCCCTGCAACAAGGGGCAACGTTTTGCAGTAGGCCAGGCTATCGCCTTCCACATCTTCCATGTCTTTAACTATTTCACGCACGAGGGTACATAAAAAAGCAAATAGTGCATAAGCAAAACAAATCGCAATGATCACCTTTAAGTTATAGGCCGCATTATTGGCAGCTGGCAAATGAATATCTCTAAACGCATATTGAAGTTCATAATCAGCAAATGCTGGCAAAAAAACTGCGATAGCCGTAAGAAAGGCCACTACAAAATTTCCAATAAGCATCAACCTTTTATAGGAAGCTGAATAAAAATAAAGCAACCCTACTGTAACGGCATTAACAAAAGCAATTTGGCGCAAACCCAGGCCGTAGGTTAAATAGCATCCTATTGCAATACCAATGGCAGATAAAATAAAATACAAAAGCCTTTTTATTGCTGGCGACACATCGGGAGCAGCTACCTTTTGATTGGACTCATCAATACCACGGTCAAAATAATCGTTAATGCTGTATCCACCAGCGGCAATAAAACAGGTGCCGGCAACGAGCAAAAAAAACTGAAACGAAGTAAGTGAAGGAGTAAACAAAGAGGCCTTTAAAACCGGAACCACAATAGTGTAATAAACCAAGTATTGTGCAAAGGCAATCATAAGCAGATTACCTGTTCTTAGCAATCGGAGATACTGAATTGTTATTCCCATAATCCCTGTAAAACCATCACTTGTTCAATCACATCTCGCACACACCCTTCACCGCCTTTAACTGGAGAAATGTAATGACTTATGTTTTTTATTTGGTGGGCAGCATCATGAGGGCAACATGCCAATCCTACATGTTGCATTACTTCCAAATCAGGCATATCATCGCCCATGTACAACACGTCATCAGCACTAAATTGATGCCTGTTCATTACTGTCATGTATTGTTGCAACTTGTTAGGCACGGCCATGTAAATTTCCTGCACGCCCAGCTTCTGAAGCCGTATGATTACCCCATCCTCCTTGCCTCCGGAAATAATAATAACTGGATAACCTTTTTTTACAGCAAGCTGCATGGCATAACCATCTTTAATGTTCATGGTGCGCAAAAGCTGTCCTTCGCTGGTAATATGCAGGCTACCGT
>JAYTNW010000171.1:0-7316 GCA_043748115.1 Bacteroidota bacterium
AGTTTTGATTTTAATTCGCTGCCAATTATCACCACATTATCTCCGCGCATCACTTCTGTGGTGCTTAAGTTTCGCCCTTTGGCAATAGCATAACCACCGGTGCTCAGGTAATTTTCGTCAACAGCGTTAATTAAAATATTGGGGTTGGTTTTTTCAGAACCATATCGGCACACGGCAATGCCATTGCAAAAAGTGGAAATGCTGATGGTAGAAGGGTAGGAGAAAGACTCCTTAAATTCCATAGCCTGCGGCAGAGTGATAGCTTTGAAATTCTTGGCTTTTTTACCCGAGTTGCCTATGCGTATGCCCAGCCCCCTGTTACGAACCGTAAAGGTGTTAGCTCCCATGCTGGTAAAATTACTGTTAATGGAGTTTTTTATTCCATCAATAGCAGTGAGTATGCCCACCAATGCCATAATACCCAATGCAATGATCAGCACCGTTAAAATGGTACGCAGCAGTTGTCCCCTCACTGAACTCAAGGCTAAACGAATATTTTCTATTAACGGCATTGGCTTGTTACAGGCTACGAATTTACAAATAGGAAATGAGTTGTTACCTCTATTCCATGTATTGGCGGTGAAACCAAGGTGAAGCAACGAAAAAAATCTTGCCTTTAATGCAACATAATGATATATTTGTCATTCAAATCAAATAAATAAAACAAAAATCGAAATGAAAAAATTTATCACTTTATGCGCTGCATTTACATTTTTTGCATGTGTAAACGTTAATGCCCAAGATAACAAAGCTGCTGTTAATCCTACAACTCCTGTGGCTGTTGAAGCAGCAACACCAGCATCAGATATGCTTGCTCCACAACAAGCTACAACTGATAAAAAAGAGCACAAATCCTGCGAAGGAAAAAAATCTGCTTGCTGCAAAAACAAAGCAGAAGCTAACGGAAAATCATGCAATGATAAATCAAAGGCTTGCTGCAAAAACAAAAAAGACAAAGCAGAAGCCAAATCTGATCCTGCTGAGGTAAAATAATAGTAAACATGTAAAGCAAAGCCGCTGCACCAAAATTTAGTGCAGCGGCTTTTTTGTTGCTTTTTTTAAAAACATTTGCTTTTGATAAGTTTTAGTTATATTTGACAGTACAAACAACTCCTTTTTTTTAACCGTCTAACAAAACTAATAGTATGAAAAACCTCAATTTAATTCAAGCGTTTTTATTATTCAAAAATCAATTAAACCAACTCCTGATTTTTAAGACTTTAATCTTTTTTCTCTTATTAAGGTATAGTACTTCAACAGCCCAAACCCCGGAAGAATCATATTGGGATCCCGATAAGTTTTCCTCGAATTGCTCATACAACAATCCCATACTCCACCCCACCCCCTCTTTTCACCAGCAGGTGCATGATGCTCATGAGTTGTATGCAACGTTTTTCTCCATGGAAGGACTTGCAGTGACCCTCCCGTAACAGTGAACTTAGTTGCTGATATTAACCTAATTGACCTGCCACCAGAAGTTTTTCCACTTGAAATACCAATAGGCACAACGTTAACAGGAAATTTTTCCTTAAACAGTGTTAATCACGGCCAAAGCAGGGTTACAAGAATTTTTTTTCCGCACTTGTATGAATTTGGAATTGAAAACACTGTAAGTGATTTTAATGATGTTTCGCCACTTTGTAATAATGATTATGCTTCGGCATTTAAGATGTTAAGCAGATCGCAATTTTTAAATATTTGCCTCTATGGTCCCAGAACTGATACTAAGGATTGGAGTTATGGAGCAGCACCAGGTGCATTTGTTGACCTGTGCACCGTAACTCAAATGCCAAGGTATGAAGGCATTAACTCAGGAATACAGGTTTATGGCAATGAGTGCCTGATTGCCAATTGCGAAATTTACGGGTTTGGGCATTTTGGCGTGCAAGTAAGGGACATGGTTTTTATGAATGGCAACGGCTTTGATCATGGACATTGTTATGATGAAGCCAGTAACGTAGCTAAAGGTTATTTTGAGTTTAAGCAGAACTACGTACACAACTGCAAAGCAAATGGTTTAGGTTACGGCCTTTGGGTAAGCTCAGGTTCGAGTTATAAGGTAACGGGAGCAAACTCATGCAACGTGCCTCCCTCCAACTCATTTAACGCTAACGCGCCTGACGAGGTAGCCTACATACACGACAACGTTTTTTTGAAAACAAACATGACATTGCGGCAACAGCCAGCCGTTTAAGTATGAACATAAAGAATAATACCTTTAGCCAACGCAGTGCTTTATGGAACATAAACATGCACAGCGACAGCGACAAGGGATTAAAGTTGTGCAACCCGCCCGTTTTAATTAATTACAACAACGTGTTATACCCTTACCCGGTATTGGATGGAGATATTGAAGGGGGAGGAGGCACCACTTTTATTGAGGATAATACTTTTTACAAAGGTTCTGCAATTGATTTGCCTTACCCCAATACCACCACCACTACATTTACAATAACCCCTCCCATTATACCTCCTTATGTTTACACCTCGCCTTATAAAATAGAGATAAACAAAAACTTTTTTAGAGTACCGGCAGAGGCTGTATCGCCCAACGCTTTTGGAATGCTTGACTGGCAAACTGACCCTAACAATGCCAACATAAGGGATGGGTATAACTTTATACGAATAGGCGGCTTTGAAAAAGGGATATTTAACGACAACATGTGGCATTACAATTATTTGTTTGCGCAGGACAACCATTTGCAGTTTGGTGAAAATGGAATTTCAAATAAAAACATTTGTCTTGCAGCTCCACCAGCAAGTAGTTTTACCCCCATAGCTATCATAGCATCGGCTACGGATGCCGACCACCAGGCAGGCATACCCTCAACCATGCTTGCAAAAAAAATAGCGGAAGGAGAAACGCTGTGGTTTGATGCCCACTTGTGTGCTGACAAGAGCAGGAACTACCCACCCCTAAATGACCTTGTTTACCTGTGGCGCCTACACATGCAAAAAAGCGATTTGGATGATGAAGTACGCACAGATAATACCAGCATTAACACACCGTTTCCGGTGCCTTTTGATTTGGTGGGGATTAATAATGTGACCCTGATGACTGTTGATGTGACTACTGTTCAAACGAATGATTATAGAGCCAATGACCTTACGCACCAAAAAATTACCGTAACGCCAACGGATGGCCACCGCTATTTAACGTTTTGGATAAAGGATACCTACATGGGCAGGGAAATGCGGCCTTACGGCATTTATGGCCATGGATATGAAGATGGCTGCAAGCCACCGCCACCGGCACCGCCTTTGTTACCTGCACCGACTGGTTTTGAGAAATATGTAAAAATTGACGGCAATCTTTTATGGAAAGATGATGTGGCAGGTGATGAGGGGTGGCAATATGTTAAAATTTGCCTTGACTGCAATGGGGCAAACAACTATACCAATGGCCTGCTGGAAATTGGCCTGCGCAGCGTAACACAGGTAAATGCTACACGAGTGCGATGAGTAACCATTTACGTGGACGATGTTTATATTAACTGTGATGCAAAGGGAGAAAATGCCATTTACAATGGCGATTTTGAATGGAGGCTTTACATTAAAGAGGGCGATGTAAAACACCATGTTTTAGCTAACCTACACGCACAAGGGTGGAGCGAGTTTAGTGAAGGGCAAAACCCTGCACTTTACCCCATGATACCTAATGTGGATTGTAACCTAAGAGTGGGAAGTGGTAACAGTACCGTAAATACTGCTTACAACCCAACCGATACCTGGACACTAGGCACTGATGAAGTACGTAGCGGAAGTTGGGCTTACAAAGGGCAAATTAAACCCATACCTCAAAAATATAATAACCCAGCCCCTTATTACAATGCTCCATTTATTTATAAAACCATCCAACAATATTTTGAGTGTGGAGCCATGCCTGACCGGTTGAGTGCATGGCTGGACGTGTACCCCTCACCAGCTAATGGTGAAACACCTGTAAGTATTGCTGCAAGGCAAGGTTTTAAAGATGAAAAAACAATGGAGCTTTACAATGCGCAGGGTTTGCTGATGCTAAAAGCACAGTTTATAGGTGATACGTATAGCTTTACCAACAAGCTTAAACCCGGCATATACATAGTGCGCGTGAGCGATAAAGAAAAAAGCAGTGAAAAGAAATTGGTGATTACCTATTAAATTACAGAAAACATGAGAAGCATACTTGTTTTTTTAATGTTGAGTGCAGGCATTACAACAAATGCGCAAACCATACTGTTGCAGGAAAATTTTGCAGGAAACACATTACCTCCCGGATGGTACCAGGATAGTGGAGGTGTTAACACGGGAAATTTTGAATGGAAATTTACCGGATGGCCTACTAATTTAACAGGCAATGGATTTGATAGTAGTTACCCCAGAGTAAGTGGATTGGGTGATTACAGTTTGTACTCGCCTGTGATACACACACAAAACGTTAATACTTTGTATTTAACTTATGGTGAAAATTATATTGGAGGATTGCACGATTATTTTTTAAAAATAGAGACCAGTACTGATAACGGATTGACTTGGAAAGTCGCATTGAATAATATACCGTATTTACAAGGATTCAATGATCCTACTTACCGAAAAGTTGTGGATTTAACAGAAAACACGCTAAATGCAGATAGTGTAATTATCCGCTTTCATTATTTTTTGGGCGATCCAACAAGTTGTTGGTGGGCCATAGACAGTGTGGTGGTTAGCGACAGTGCATTTTGCAGTATGCCGAGTGACAGCACGGGCATAGTGGTAGCAGAAATGCCCTACAGCTGCGATGGCAGCCCTGTAAATTTAAAAATGGAGAGTGTGAGCCGTGGCCTGGGGCAAACCTACCAGTGGCAGGTAAAAAATGCATTGAACGGCAATGTTTTTACCAACATAACTGGTGCCACTGCTGATACGCTGCAATACGCACAAGCAGGCGAAAGCTACTACCACTGCATGGTTACCTGCCAAAGCGCAGCAGCGGCTACGAGTTTACCCGCCTTGGTTAAAGATGAACCGGTGGAGCAGGGCTACATTACCTCCACCATAAACATGGGCATTTGCAGCAGTGTAAATGATGTGTTAATGTTAGTGAGCGATAAAACAGACACGGCAGTGGGCTACCAGTGGATGTACAGCGACAGCATTTATGGCACCTACACGAACCTGCCCGGAGCCACCGACACGTTTTACACCGTGAGCAGCAGCAACTTTAGCAATGGGGTAATAATGCGCTGCAAGCAAATGTGCAAAAGCAGCGGTGCTTTTTTACCAAGCAATTTCTGGGTGGAGTTTTTAAACCAAAACCCGCAGTGTTATTGTATGGGGCATAACTACAACCAGTGTGCCCCCAATCCTTTTGATAACTTTTCGGGCGGCATTACCAAGGTGAGCATTGCAGGCACACCGCTTAACAATGCATCGGCAGCATGTAACAACCCGCCCGTGCCTGAGTTTTTTTATTATAACTACACTTATTTTCCACCGGCAGGCAATGCTACGGCCACGCTGGTAAAGGGGCAGGCATATACTTTTAAGGTGGTGATTGATACGGTAATTTTTGGAGATGCGCTGTGCAGCTTTTGGATAGATTATAACCATAACGGCAACTTTGACCCTTATGAGTTTACACAGGTATCGGCAGTAGATATACCGGCAGGCGACTCGGCTACGGTGAGTTTTATTGTACCTTTCAATGCTGTATCGGGCATAACAGGAATGCGTGTGCGCACCTGTGGCAATGTTAGCCCTATGTACCCTAACAGTGCATGCTCATATTTGGCCGGAGGCGAAACGGAGGATTATATGATAAACATTGATACGGCAGTTGCGGTAACGCAATTAAACCCAATGGAACACGCTGTAAATGTTTACCCCAACCCCGGTGTAAACGGGCAACCGGGCTTTATAACGGTTTACGGGTTTACGCAGAAGAATAAAAAACTAACTATTTATTCAGCGGAAGGAAAAAGTGTGTACACAAGCCAATATACTGATGACGTACTGGAATTGCCATCGCTATTTGCTCCTGGAATTTACTTAGTGAACATCACCGCTGACGACATAAGTATTCAAAAAAAATGGTTAGTTATAGAGTAAAATCTATTTCTTCCTCCTGTTCAACTCATCACGGATCTTGCTGGCCTTTTCATACTCCTCATCGTCTAATGCTTTTACAAGGGCTTCTTTAAGCTCTTCCGTGCTCAATGCACCGTAATCACTACTGCCTCCTCCTGAAGGTTTCTTTTTCTTTTCGGCAATTACTTTAGGCGTTTTGTCTTCTTCTTCTGTTTGTTTTTTTTCTTCTTCGGCTTGCAAGGCATCATCATCCAGCACCACGCCTGCCTGGGATAAAATAAATTCATAAGAGTAAATAGGGCAGTTAAAACGAACGGCCAACGCAATGGCATCGCTAGTGCGGGCATCAATTTCTATGCTCTTATCACCATTGCTGCAAATGAGCTTGGCATAAAAAACACCTTCTTTCAGGTTGTAAACAATTACTTCGTCAACGTGTATGTTATAGGCAACGGCAAAATTTTTAAAAAGATCATGTGTAAGCGGTCTCGTTGGAGACATGCTTTCCAGCTCCACGGCTATAGCCTGTGCTTCATAACCACCAATGATGATGGGCAACCTGCGTGTTCCACCCTGTTCGCCCAGTACCAGTGCATAAGCACCACTTTGAGCCTGGCTATATGATAATCCTACAATTTCGAGCCTTATTTTTTTCATTTACGGGTTTTAAAAATAAAAAATGTTTTACAAAATCAGGCGTGTGCGGCTTTAAATTTTTTAACCTCTTCAATTAATTTTGGAACCACTTCAAAAGCATCGCCTACTATACCGTAATCAGCAGCTTTAAAGAAAGGCGCTTCGGGATCTTTGTTAATAACCACAATGGTCTTGGATGAGCTTACCCCGGCTAAGTGCTGTATGGCGCCTGAAATTCCAATGGCTATGTATAAATTAGGGCTAATGGCAAGTCCTGTTTGGCCCACGTGTTCACTGTGAGGCCTCCAGTGTGAGTCACTCACCGGTTTGGAGCAGGCTGTGGCTGCACCTAGCAAGCCGGCCAGCTCTTCTACCATACCCCAGTTTTCAGGACCTTTAAGTCCACGCCCCGCTGAAACCACGATCTCCGCTTCGGGTAACGATATTTTATCTGATGCCTTTACAATTTCTTTCACCATAGCTGAAAAATCACCTGCCGCGGGTGATGCTGTAAAATCTTCCACTGTTCCGGCAGCAGCATTTTCAGCAATTTTATAGGAGTTGGGCACAACCGTTATCACCTTTACGGCTGAGGTTAATTCTACATCTGCAAATGCTTTTCCTGAGAAGGC
>JAYTNW010000172.1:0-6736 GCA_043748115.1 Bacteroidota bacterium
GTTACAATTCCTTTTTCAACAGCTCCTAATAAAGAATCCTGTTGTGATTTGCTGAAACGGTGTATTTCATCAATAAAAAGTACAGACTGCTTTTGTTCCTCATCCAAATGTTTTTTGGCTTTTTCAATTACCTCGCGAATATCTTTTACCCCACTGTTAATGGCGCTGAGCATGTAAAAGTTGCGGTCAAGCTCGTTGGTAAGTATAAGCGCCAGCGTTGTTTTGCCCACACCCGGAGGTCCCCATAAAATAATGCTGGGAAGGTTTTTCGCCTCTACAGATTTTCTGAGAATAGCGTTCTCGCCTACAAGATGCTCTTGTCCAATATATTCGTTTAATGTGGCGGGGCGCATCCGCTCTGCAAGTGGTGACATTTGAATTTCTGATTTGAGAATTGCGATTTAAAGGTACAAATATCGAATGGATACGAATTTAGGAATGAAGAACAGTAGGTTAGTGGGTAACTAGTGGTTAACATCAAAATTTAAGGTTATGGATGAGAAAACAGGGTTAAAATGCATATTTAAAGTAAAAATAACTTTAAACTTTAGACCTTAAACTTTAAACTCTTTTATTAATTTTGTCAGGTTAAACAACAGCATCTTATGATCCTTTTGAGTACACCAGTAGATTATTTACCCATGGCAATGATGTTTGTGGTCGCAATGGGCTTCGTTTTAACCACCATTTTTGCCACGCACCTTTTAGGCCCTAAAAGAAAATCGGAAATTAAACTGGCCACTTTTGAGTGCGGAATTGAATCCAAAGAAAATGCGCGTATGCCTTTCTCCATCAAGTATTTCCTCATCGCTATTTTATTTGTTTTGTTTGATGTGGAGGTCATTTTTATGTATCCATGGGCAGTAAATTTTTTAAAATTAGGCATGACCGGTTTCCTGGAAATGTTGCTTTTTATCGGATTGTTACTGGTAGGATTTATTTACATCGTTAAGAAGGGAGCCCTTAAGTGGGAGTAGGGGAGTAAAGAGTTTAAGAGAGGAAAGTTAAAAGATAAATAGAAGTAGTAAAGGGATTAACAGGGGATAGTTAAAATCAGAAGCAATATCGGAAATAGAACATGCAAATTTAATACAGTAGATAGATGGACAAGAAGACGAAATACCACAAGGTTCAAGTAGCGATAACAATGATACACGCAGCAGGTTGGTTAAAGAAGAACAAGCCGCAAGAGAAAAACACCAACGAGCAGAAGCCGAATACCAAAAGTTAAAAAACGACATGAATGAGTACGCTTGAGATGATATAGAATGTGATTATCAAAAACGTTAAACAAACTCAATAATTTACGGATGGGGAAAATAATATTGTTTTTATCTTCCAAAGTGCATTAAAAGTCAATAATGTTTATGTTTAATACAGCGGCAAAGAATAATAAACAGAGGTTAAGGAAAGGAAAAAATGAGCGAAAAAGAAATTGTAAAACCTAATCAATCGCTTCAAAAGCTGGAAGGCTTTGAAGGCCCCGGTTTTTTAGCTACTACTTTAGATAAGGCGGTGGGTATGGCGCGTAAAAATTCTTTATGGCCTTTACCATTTGCCACTTCCTGTTGTGGTATTGAATTTATGGCTACCATGGCATCGCATTATGATTTTGGTCGTTTTGGTTCTGAGCGTTTAAGTTTTTCTCCGCGACAGGCAGATATGCTGATGGTAATGGGAACCATATCAAAAAAAATGGGCCCCGTGTTAAGACAAGTATATGAGCAAATGGCAGAACCCAAATGGGTTTTATCAGTTGGGGCCTGCGCAAGTTCAGGAGGAATATTTGACACTTACAGTGTGTTGCAGGGAATAGACAGGATCATTCCTGTGGATGTTTATGTTCCTGGATGCCCTCCGCGCCCTGAGCAAATATTAGATGGAGTTTTATTAATACAGGAGTTGGTACAAAACGAATCGTTAAGAAGACGCAATTCACCTGAGTATGCTGACCTGATGGCAAGTTATGGAATAAAATAGTCTAAAGTTTAAGGCTTAAAGTTTAAAGTTAGCACAGGCACTTTAAACTTTAAACCTTAAACTTTAAACCTTAAACTTAAAATATGTTTCAAACAATAGAGACAGCAGAATTAGAAAGTTTGCTCAAAGAAAAGTTCGGAGAAAAAATTCTTCTCATCGAAAAATTATACGATGTTTCTGTTGTTACCATTTCACATGACATCATCAAAAACATGATGAAGCATTTGCAGCAAAGTGGTTTTTCTTTTCTCACGTCCTGCCACGGTATGCATTTTCCTGATGTGGAACAAAAATTTGGAATGGTGTATCACCTGCATGATTTGCAACGCAACCTTCGCATCCGTATAAAAGCATTTACTCACCACGATCCTCCGCACTTTCCTTCGTTGATTGATATTTATCCTGCCGCCAACTGGATGGAACGTGAAACGTATGACTTCTTTGGTTTCCGTTTTGACGGACATCCGAATTTAAAAAGAATATTGAACGAAGATAGTTTAGAAGGCTGGCCGCTGCGCAAAGAATTTCCGCTGGAAGATCAGGCAAGGTTTGATAAAGATGATAAAATGTTTGGGAGGTAAAAAAGGAAATTAAAAATGTAAAACCTGAAATGTAAAATTTAAAACTTGGAAAGAAAGAAGGTTTATGACTTAGAGGAAAGATTAATTGAATTTGCATGCAGGGTGATTGAAATTGATGAGAATCTTCCTAACACGAGAGCAGCCAAACACCTTGGAGGTCAATTGTTAAGGAGTGGCAGATCACCATCTTTAAATTATGGGGAAGCACAGGCAGCAGAATCAAAAAATGATTTCATTCATAAAATGAAAATTTGTTTAAAGGAATTAAGAGAAACTAATATTTGCCTTAAAATAATTGAGAAAAGAAAAATGCTAAAAAATGTACCTCTCATTGAAAGTGTATTTGTCGAATCGAAGGAGTTAGTTGCAATTTTTACAAAAAGCGTTGAAACAGCAAAATCAAAAAAATAATTTTTAATATTTTACATTTTAAATTTAGCATTTTACATTCTCTTCTCCACATCAAATGGAAACCAAACAAGAAATAATAGAAAAAGAATACACCACCCTCAACCTTGGGCCCACGCATCCTGCAACGCATGGTATTTTTCAGAATGTGTTGAAGATGGATGGGGAAATTATTGTGGAAGCTGAGCCAACGATTGGATATATACACCGTGCATTTGAAAAATTAGCAGAGCGCAGGCCTTACGGACAAATTACTCCTATCACCGACAGGATGAACTATTGCTCATCGCCTATCAATAATATGGGATGGCACATGACAGTGGAGAAACTGGCAGGGATAAAATTACCCAAGCGTGTTGAATATTTACGTGTTATCATAATGGAACTGGCACGCATCTCTGATCATATTATCTGCAATTCAGTAATAGGCGTAGATAGCGGTGCAATGACTGGGTTTTTATATGTGTTCCAATACCGCGAACACATCTACGAAATTTACGAGGAGATGTGTGGTGCGCGTTTAACAACAAACATTGGCCGTATTGGAGGATTGGAAAGAGATATTTCACAGGCAGCATGGCTTAAGATCGAGAAACTTTTAGTAGAACTGCCAAAAGGCCTAAAGGAGTTTGAAAACCTGTTGGTGCGCAACCGTATCTTTATGGATCGCACCATCAAGTGCGGACCTATCAGTGCAGAGCGTGCACTGGCTTACAGTTTCACAGGGCCTAATCTTCGTGCGGCTGGTGTTGATTATGATGTGCGTGTGATGAATCCATATTCTTCTTATGAAGATTTTGATTTTATAGTTCCGATAGGAACACATGGAGATACATATGATCGTTTCATGGTGCGCGAGCAGGAAATGTGGGAGAGCATGAGCATCATTAAACAAGCCATGCAAAAGTTGGATAAATTAGAAGATAAAACTTCTTTCCATGCCGATGTACCTGAGTTATATCTTCCTCCCAAAGAAGAAGTGTATAATAATATGGAAGCACTCATCTATCACTTTAAAATTGTGATGGGTGAAACGGAAGTTCCTAAAGGTGAAGTGTATCATTGTGTGGAAGGTGGTAATGGTGAGTTAGGGTTTTACTTAGTGAGTGATGGCGGACGTACTCCTTATCGATTACATTTACGAAGGCCTTGCTATATCTATTACCAGGCATATCCTGAAATGATTAAAGGCTCTTTCTTAAGTGATGCCATTTTAACAATGAGCTCGATGAACGTGATTGCAGGAGAGCTGGACGCGTAAATAATTTGAAATATAAATTTGATTTAAAATAAAATTTGTGTCAAGTAACAATCAAATAAAATTTTCTGACGATGCTTATGCATTGGTTCAAAAAATAATGAAACGTTATCCGGAAGGGAAACAAAAATCGGCTATCATTCCTGTTTTACACATTGCACAGGCGGAGTTTGACGGATGGCTGAGTTCTGATGTGATGGATTATGTAGCTTCTATTTTAAGCATACAACCCATAGAGGTGTATGAGGTAGCTTCGTTTTATTCCATGTTTAATTTAAAACCTGTTGGTAAATGTTTAATTGAAGTTTGCCGCACCGGGCCGTGTTGGTTAATGGGTGCTGAAGATGTGGTAAGACACATTGAGAAAAAATTAAATATTAAAGATGGACAAACAACTACTGACGGCATGTTCACTTTAAAAACAGTAGAATGTTTAGCCAGTTGCGGCACTGCGCCCATGATGCAGATAGGAGAAACGTATCACGAAAATCTTACACTTGAAAAAGTGGACGATATATTAGGTCAGTGCAAATCAGCCGGTGTGAGAAGAACGCATTGGGAAAAAGAAAAAGTTAAACCCTGATTAGTTATATGGGACGCAAATTACTAATTGATAATATAGATGCACCGGGCATTGATACCTTAAAAGGGTACATGCAGTATGGTGGATATGAGTCATTGAAAAAGGCTTTGCAAATGAAGCCTGAAGACATTGTTGCTGATGTTCAGAAATCTGGATTGCGCGGACGAGGTGGTGCAGGATTTCCGACAGGAATGAAATGGAGTTTCATCGCAAAGCCTCCGGGAGTGCCACGTTATTTAGTTTGCAATGCTGATGAAAGTGAGCCAGGGACTTTTAAAGATCGTTACCTCATGCAGCGCAAGCCGCATATTTTAATTGAAGGAATGATTATTTCCAGTTTTGCATTGGGCGCAAACACATCCTACATCTACATACGTGGTGAGATGATGTATGTATATCACATTCTTCAAAAGGCAATTGATGAAGCATACGAAGCAGGCTTCTTAGGAAAAAATATTTTAGGAAGCGGTTATGACCTCGATTTGCATGTGCATTGCGGTGCAGGTGCATACATCTGCGGAGAAGAAACGGCATTGATAGAGTCATTGGAAGGTAAACGTGGTAATCCCCGTATTAAACCTCCATTCCCTGCTATAAAAGGTGCGTGGGATTGCCCAACTGTTGTAAATAACGTAGAGACCATTGCAGCAGTAGTTCCCATCATAAAAATGACAGGAGAAGAATATGCAAAAATCGGTGTTGGAAAAAGTACTGGAACAAAATTGATTTCGGCATCTGGTCACATTAACAAACCGGGTGTGTATGAAATTGAGTTGGGAGTTCCGGTTGAAGAATTTATTTATAGCGATGAATATTGTGGTGGCATACTGAACGGTAAAAAAATGAAAGCAGTAGTAGCCGGTGGTTCTTCTGTTCCCATTTTACCAACAGAATTGATTTTAAAAACTGCCAATGGCGAGCCACGTTTGATGACGTATGAAAGTTTAGCGGATGGTGGATTTGCTACAGGCACTATGTTAGGTTCAGGTGGTTTTATTGTGATGGATGAAGATACGAGCGTTGTAAAGAACCTTTGGAACTTTGAGCGTTTTTATCATCACGAAAGTTGTGGACAATGTTCACCGTGCCGCGAGGGAACTGGCTGGATGGAAAAAGTGTTGCATAAAATATTAGATGGACACGGAGAGATGAAAGACATTGATTTATTGTGGGACATACAAAGTAAGATCGAAGGAAAAACAATTTGCCCGTTAGGCGAAGCAGCAGCATGGCCTGTTGCAGCAGCCATCAGGCATTTCCGTGCGGAGTTTGAGGAGTATGTCCGCAATCATGGAAAAGAAGATGTGAAGCATTATTACCGGTTGAATAAGTTACAAGAAGCTTAAAAAGAGTATGGCAAAAGTTACCATAGACGGTCACACAATAGAAGTTCCTGATGGAACAACCATATTGGAAGCAGCACGAAAGATTGGCGGAGCTATTGTTCCTCCAGCTATGTGTTTTTATTCCAAGTTAAAAACAAGCGGTGGTTATTGCCGTACCTGTATTGTTAAAGTAAGCAAGGGTTCTGATAAAGATCCTCGCCCAATGCCAAAGCCTGTCCCATCGTGCCGCCAAACGGTTATGGATGGAATGGAGGTGCAAAACATTACCTCTCCTGAAATACTGGAAGCACGTGCAGGTGTGGTTGAGTTTTTATTGATCAATCACCCACTTGATTGTCCTATTTGTGATCAGGCCGGTGAATGCCACTTACAAGATTTAGGTTACGAGCATGGCAAGGAAGGTACACGTTATGAGTTTAAACGTAGAACTTTTCCTATGATTGATATTGGGGAGAATATAAAGCTACACATGAACCGTTGCATCCTATGTTATCGCTGTGTAAAAGTTGCTGATCAACTTTGCCCCGGCCGTGTACATGGTGTGATGGGTCGTGGTGATGTAGCTGAAATTTCTACCTAC
>JAYTNW010000173.1:0-2227 GCA_043748115.1 Bacteroidota bacterium
TATGGCCGGAAAAACAAGTGCCATAAATGAAAAATTTTTATCAAAAATGAAATACTCCGCTGCACGCTGCATGGCCATTACTCCACGCTTTAACAACACTGCACTTAAGGCAGTGAGAAGACCAATTACAATACTGGTTAATACAAGAAAGGTGCGCTTGCCAAAATATTTTCCTGAAAACTTATTTTTAATGGCCGACATTTTTTGTCAGGCAGGAAGCGTTAATTTACTTCATGCTGATGCTAACAAATATAATTAACAAACAGATGGTAAGCCGTGAAGGATAAAAGTAAATTCAGTAAACCATTACAGCAATGTGCCGGTGAGCAGTGCTGCAGCAATAGAAAAATAAATGAGAAGACCGGTAATATCAACCAATGTTGCAATAAACGGAGCGGAAGATGTAGCTGGATCAGCACCGAAACGTTTAAGCACAATGGGAAGCATGGAGCCCATGATGGTTCCCCACATGGTCACAAACAACAAAGTGGTGCCTATAGTGATGGCAATAAGGAGCCAATGCGGGCCGTACACATTGCTGAAGGATGACCATGCCGCTACACGCAAAAAACCCATTAGTCCCAATAGGATACCAAGTAGTAATCCTGAAATAATTTCTCGTTTCATTACACGCCACCAGTCTTTAATGGTAACTTCCCCCAACGCCATGGCGCGGATGATAAGCGTGGCTGCTTGCGAGCCGGTGTTGCCACCACTGCTTACAATTAAAGGAATGAATAAAGCCAAGATAACAGCGCGTTGTATTTCTTCTTCAAAAAAACTCATAGCCGATGCCGTAAACATTTCACCAATAAACAACACAATAAGCCAAGGAGCACGCTTGCGAATCATTTTGTGAATGGGAACTTCCATATAAGGTTCTTCAAGCGCTTCCACACCACCCAGTTTTTGAATATCTTCTGTGTCTTCCTGTTCGGCTAATTGTAAAACATCATCAACGGTGATAATTCCTAATAGCAAACCATTGTTGTCAACAACAGGCAATGCCTCGCGGCCATGTTTTTTAAAGGTGCTGATGGCCACCTCTTCGTCATCGGTTACGGATAATGCAGTAAATTTTCCGTCAATGATATCTGCAATGGTGAAATAGAGATCGGCCAACAATATCTGGGCCACCCGAATGTCGTCTATTAGTTTTCCTCTCTCATCAACAATATAAATAACGTTA
This sequence comes from Bacteroidota bacterium, assembly GCA_043748115.1. Lineage (GTDB taxonomy): Bacteria > Bacteroidota > Bacteroidia > AKYH767-A > OLB10 > OLB10. The sequence continues at coordinate 1,190 of JAYTNW010000173.1, forward strand.
AGCGTTTCTGAGTTTTCTCCATTTTCTCTGATGTAGTCCAACACATATTTAACATTCCATTCTTTTCTTATAGCTACATAATCAGGGGTCATTAAACGCCCGATGGAGTTTTCTGGATACCCCAGCAGAGATAAGGCAATGGCTCTCTCTTTTTGCGTGAGGAGTTTAAGAAGTTTATTAAGCAGCTCATTGTCCAGCTCCTCCAAAAGTCCTGTTCGAACGTCAGGGCTCATGTCATTTAAAATAAGTTGAACCTGCCGCGATGGTAAAATTTTTAGGAGGGCTTTTTGGGTGTTTACATCTAAAATGTCAAACGTTTCGAAGGCTGGCTCGCGGTCAATGGCTTTAAAAATCAAAACCTTTTGTTCGTCATCAGCCTCATCAATGAGTTCAGCCAACTCTGTAGGCAGCCAATTCTCAAAAGCTATTTTAAGCCCGTTGAGATCTCCTGTGCTCAGCAGTTCATTAATAATTTCTTTTTGATTAACAGATTGATCCATTGCCTGCTAAAAACAGCACTTCGTTATTTAGTGTGCAAAAGTAAGTATTAACCACCTTACAAAAAGGATAATTCCAAATGCATAATATAAACTTTACCGCAGATGGGATCAGTTATTTAAAAGCACAAATGTTTCACCGCTGAGAGGATCATTGTATTTTGCCTTCACCTTTGGCAACAAGGAGGAAGGGATGCTTCCATGTTTGCCTAAAATAAGATAGTTGATTTTGTGTTTTTGTACAAAGTCTAACATTGCTTGGTTCTCTGATTTAAAAACATAATCACTCTTTTGTTTTTCAGTAAATTTATAAAAAGAGGAATTTTTGATCAAGACATCTTCAATCGAAAATATTTCAGGATCTGATGATCGAGGTGTTTGAAGAACAGACAAAGAAACTGGATAAGAATCCTTCAACTGTAATTTTAAAAATTTTCCGGGAACGGCAAAGGCTTGCGATTTATCAAAGATGGTTTTATAATCTTCCGAGCCAAGGATATATGCTCCGAGTGGCCTTAGCTGACCGGTGAGCGATTTAATA
>JAYTNW010000174.1:0-5833 GCA_043748115.1 Bacteroidota bacterium
GGTCTTTTAGTCTGCAATTGCAACTTAATGCTCATTTCCGGTTGCAGGCTAATAATAAGACGATTTTGCTGCCAGTTATCGGTGGCCTCTGGAGGAAAAACATAATGTGGCACATCTTTAAACTGAATAGAAATGGTAGATGCCGTTTGATGCAATCTTTTTCCTGTCCTCACATAAAAAGGTACACCGTGCCATCGCCAGTTATCTACAAAGAATTTAAGTGCGGCAAAAGTTTCTGTGTTGGAGTCTTTAGCAATTTTTTCTTCCTCGCGATACCCAGGCACTTCCTTGCCTTCCACCCATCCCCGTCCATACTGCCCGCGCACTGCATTGCTTCTTATTTCTTCAGGCTCAAACTTTCTCATAGCCCTTAACACATCCACCTTACGGTTCCGTACCTCATCGGCACTAAAATTAATGGGTGTTTCCATTGCTATGAAACAAAGCAGTTGCAACAAATGGTTTTGGATCATATCGCGCAAAGCACCTGCAGACTCATAATACTCTCCACGCGTTTCAACACCCAAGTTTTCCGTCACAGATATTTGCACATGCTCAATATAATTTCTGTTCCATATTGGCTCAAGAATAGAATTGGCAAAGCGAAAGGCCATGATATTCTGCACTGTTTCTTTACCCAAATAATGATCAATGCGGTAAATCTGTTTTTCCTCAAACAGGTTTCCTAGGCTGCGATTTAATAAACGTGCCGACTCCAGGTCATGCCCAAAAGGTTTTTCAAAAATGATCCTCGTCATATCAGCATTCTCTGACAATTTATTGTTAACGATTTGCTCAGCAATAACCTGGAAAAGCGATGGTGCTACAGCCATGTAATACAACACCAGTGGTTCCTGCTTAACCTCTTCTCTGAAATTTTTAATGCGGTTGCTGATGTCAGTGTATGCCTCAGCTTGTTTAAGATCAGACGACAAATAAGAAATGCGCGCAGCAAACTGCTCCCATTTTGTTGCATCGGCCTTCCCTTTTCTAGAGTATGAATTAATCCCTTCCAGCAACTTTGCACGAAACTCCTCCTCAGAAAGTGGGTTGCGCCCGGTGCCTATGATCACAAATTTATCAGGCAGCCAATTGTCGAGCCATAGGTTGTAAAGTGCAGGAATTATTTTACGGTTAGTTAGATCGCCCGTGGCGCCAAAAAGCATGAACACGGTAGGTTGCGATTTAATAGCTGGCAGCATAAATAAAGATACTAATTAATGTTTATATTTTTTTCCATTCCGTATGAAACACGCCTTCTTTTCCGACAAGCTCATAGGTATGTGCTCCAAAATAATCGCGCTGGGCTTGGATGAGGTTGGATGGCATTTGCGCAGTAACTATAGAGTCGAAATAAGAAATAGCCGAAGAATAAACAGGAACAGGAATAGCGTTGGCTATACAGGAGGCCGTTAATTTACGGGCGAAAGACATAGTAGATTGCACCTGTTGCTTAATGTTGTTGAAAGCGAACAAGTGAGGAAGGTTTTTATCGGAGGCAAATGCCTGCTGCATATCTTCCAAAAACAATGAACGGATGATGCATCCTCCGCGCCAGATTTTGGGAATAGCCTCTAGGTTAAAATCATAGCCATGATCAACAGACGCTTTTTGCAACATGTGCATTCCCTGTGCATAAATTGTTATCATAGAAAAGCAGAATGCCTCTTCTAATTCTTGGATTGTAATGATAGGTGCAGGTGACAGTGGTGATGCATATGTTTGCGACAGCAACACTCTTAATGCTTTAAATTTGGAAAGATCTCGCATGGAAACGGCAGTATCAATAGTTGTTACAGGCACCTGCAGATCCATGGCGATTTGAGATGTCCACTTGCCGGTTCCTTTTGCTTTGGCCTCATCCTTTATATCGTCCAACAAATACGTTTTGCCATCCTCGTTTTTATAAGAAAAAATATCAGCGGTTACTTCCAACAAAAAAGACTGCAAGCGTCCGTTGTTCCACTTTTTAAAAACATCACCAACCTCTTCATTGCTTAATCGTAAATTATTTTTAAGAATCCCATAAGTTTCTGCTATAAGCTGCATAAGTGCATACTCAATTCCATTATGCACCATTTTAACAAAATGGCCAGATGCGCCAGGGCCAATGTAGGTTACACAAGGCTCGCCATCAACCTTTGCCGCCACTGCTTCAAACAGCGATGATAAATGCTTGTAGGCTTCCTTATCTCCACCGGGCATCATGCTTGGCCCAAAGCGTGCACCCTCCTCACCTCCGGAAATGCCCATTCCGAAAAAGTGAATACCTAGTTTTTCCAATGCAGTATCGCGCCTCATTGTATCGGAAAAATGAGAATTTCCTCCATCAATAAAAATATCACCGGGCTTTAGGAGCGGTAAAAATTCCGCTATCACATCGTCAACAATCTTACCGGCAGGCACTAACATCATCATTGCTTTTGGACTTGCCAGGCTGTTTGCAAAACTGTGCAAGTCCGTGTATCCAGTTACAGGCTTACCGGCACCTTCCACTTGCAATGCATTTACTTGCGAAGGATTTTTATCGTAACCCGCAACCTTAAACCCATGATCGGCCATGTTGAGTAAAAGATTGCGGCCCATTGTTCCCAAGCCTATCATTCCAAATACACACGGTTTTTCCTCGGTCATTATTTTTCGTTTATAAAATTTTGAATAATTTTTTTAGAGGTTTCAAAATTTTGGTGATGATAACTTTTAATGCCTATGCGTGATGCTGCCTCTACCATTAACGGGCGGTCATCAAAAAAAATACAGTGCTCCGTTTTAATGTGAGCGATTTTTAATGCCAGCCGAAAAATTTCCGGGTCGGGCTTTCTAATTCCTACATCGCAGGAAGACACAAAAGCATCAAAGCAAAGATGTAAATTAAATTTATCAATGCGGCAATCGTTCACTTCCTTTCCTTCGTTATTAATGGCAATAATTTTAACACCAAAATTATTTTTTCTTACTTCAAACAACCATTCCTTAAAGAACGGAAGTTGAACCGACTGGTTAAACATAAAAGAGATGAAATCGTTTTTGCTGAATGCCCGATGCTGATGAAAAACGGCTGTATCCAAATACTCTTCGATGGTAATGCCACCTGTTTCATACACATTATAAACAGAGTCATGACGCCTGCTCATTTCAGTATAATCAATTCCAAAAAAATCGGCAGCCTTCTCTCTTGACTCATGGCCCCAGCCATTGTTAAGAAGCACTCCCCCAATGTCGCAAAAAATTACTTTGTTCCGCATATCACCCATGTTTAAAAAGTTTCGTTTGGCTACAGAATTATGGCAGCACAAAGAATAAAAATAAGAAATTCAAGTTGTTTTAACGAGAGCTAAAGCTATTGAAAACAATTGTAACAGACAACTAAAGCAATGTGTAACCAAGAATGCTTACACAAAGAAATACACTAAAAAGTGCGTTATAAAACGATGCAAAAATCCGAATAAAAAAAATTACATGGTTTTTAACTCTGCCACTAGTTCAGTAAGTGCTTTTTTAGCATCACCGAAAAGCATACTTGTTTTTGGATCGTAAAACAGCAAATTATCAATGCCTGCGTAACCGGCATTCATAGACCGTTTGTTCACTATAATATTTTTGGCCTGATCTACTTCGAGTATAGGCATTCCGTAAATGGGTGAAGACGGATCGGTTTTAGCAGCAGGGTTAACGACATCGTTTGCGCCTACCACCAGCACCACATCTGTTTGAGGGAGTTCGCCATTGATCTCGTCCATCTCTACCAGTTTAGCATAGTCCACGTTACTTTCAGCTAAAAGCACGTTCATGTGTCCCGGCATGCGCCCCGCCACAGGGTGTATGGCATACTTCACCTCCACACCACGCTCTTCAAGCAATTCCTCCAACTCATGTATGATATGCTGCGCCTGTGCAACGGCCAAACCATAGCCAGGAACAATAACTACTTTTTTGCTATAGTTAAGTAACACGGCTGCATCGGCAACGCTAAGGTCTTTGATGGAACCATTTACATTAGGCCCATCACCGGCTGTAGCTCCGCCACCACCAAACGCCCCAAAAATAACATTGCTTAAAGGACGGTTCATTGCTTTACACATTACTAAGGTAAGAAGAGTTCCGGCAGAACCCACGAGGATGCCACCGGTTAGCATTACTTTATTATCGTATAAAAATCCGCCAAAGGCTGCAGCCAATCCTGTAAAAGAATTGAGTAAAGAGATGACCACTGGCATATCAGCACCACCAATAGGAATGGTAAATAATACTCCATAAACCAATGCCACTACAAACAACAGATAAAGCATGGACATACTTTCTGTTCTGCTAAAAACCATGTAAGCGCCAAATGCAAAAGTGCCAATCATGACCACCGTATTTACAATATTATAAGAAGGCAACCTCACCGGTTTGTTCATGGTGCCGTTCAGTTTTAAGAAGGCAATTACGCTACCTGAAAAAGAAACGCTTCCTATTATCAAACCAAGAACAATAGCAATAAGCGGCCCTGTGTTGCCTAGGTTGTGATGAAACTCCATTAAACCTATCAAGGCTGCACATGCGCCACCCATACCGTTGAACATAGAAACTAGTTCGGGCATTTTAGTCATTTGCACACGTTTGGCGGTGAGCCATCCAATAACGGTACCTAAAAGAATTGCTGAAAAAATGAGTATATAAATAAAAGAAGGCGTTTCTATTGGTGTGTAGGTATATCCTCCCATGCCATCACCCATCCTGTTAACATTAATAAAAATGGTGGCAATAATAGCCAGCGTCATTCCCACAGCGGCAGTTAAATTACCGTTGCGGGCAGTTTTGGCATTGCCCATGCGCTTTAGCCCAATGATAAATGTGGCTGAAGCAAAAATGTAAACGATGGTTCTGAGGTGATAAAGAATTTCTGCAGACATAAAATAAGTTTGAAGTTGGAGGTTTAAAGTTGGAGGTTAAACACTATTTAAACTATTTTTTCTTGAACATTTCCAGCATTCGATCAGTGACAACGAAGCCACCAACAACGTTTAATGTGCCTAACACTACTGCCAAAAAACCAAGAGCAAGTGACACATAATTATTGGGATCAACATTAAGCATGACGATAATGGCACCCACAACAACAACACCATGAATGGCATTTGCTCCTGACATTAACGGTGTGTGCAGCACGGTAGGAACTCCGCCAATCACCTCAATTCCTACAAACACGGAAAGGATAATAAAGAAAATGATTTCTTGGTGGTTACCTATGTACGAAATAATATTTTCCATTTTACAAATGAGTTTTTAACTTTTAACAATAAGGCTTCCTTTGGTAATTTCTTCTTCCATTTCCCATTTAAAACCGTCTTTGGTGGAGAGATGAAGAAGAAACGTTTGAATATTTTTTGCATAAAGGTCACTGGCATTCATGGGCAACATACTTGGAATGTTTGCTTCGCCAATAATGGTGACACCATTTTTGTTTATTGTTTTATTGGCTTCGCTCCCTACTACATTTCCGCCAAACTCAACAGCCATATCCAGTATTACGGATCCGTTTTTCATTCCTGCCACCATTTCATCCGTTACAAGCACGGGAGCCTTGCGTCCTGGGATTAACGCAGTAGTGATTACAATATCCGCTTCTTTCACGTGCTTACCAACGAGTTCCTGCTGTCTCTTCAAAAATTCATCAGAAACGCCTTTGATATAACCACCTTCCATCTTCACACTATCATCTCCTTTTACCTCAATAAACTTACCGCCTAAGGATTGTACCTGTTCTTTTGTTTCAGGACGAATATCACTTACCTCCACCACAGCACCAAGGCGCTTGGCTGTGGCAATGGCTTGTAGCCCTGCCACTCCG
>JAYTNW010000175.1:0-3276 GCA_043748115.1 Bacteroidota bacterium
AATATTTCTAATTCATCTTCAATTTTTTCAGTGCCAAAACCTCGTTGACGCAAATCAGTGTTACCGCATGATTTGCATTTGGAAGGGTTGTTTAAACTATAACCACAATAATGACAGCGCAGTATATCGGCTTTTTTATAATAGGTAAGCGCCACATCACAGTTTACGCAATGGGGTATCCATGCGCATTGATTGCATTCTATAATGGGAGCAAAGCCTCTCCTGTTTTGAAAAAGAATGATCTGTTTGTTTTTTGCCAATTCATCTTTAATGCCTGTTAGTAGTGCAGGAGAAAAATGTGATTTCATTTCCTTGCGCAAGGTAAGCTCTTTGATGTTTACAATTTCAATTTGCGGAGGCTCAATGCCGGCATGGCGCTTAAACAATTCCACCAAACCAAACTTGCCGCCCTTGGCATTGTAGTAGCTCTCAATGGATGGAGTGGCACTGCCCAAAAGCGTTTTAGCACCATGATGCGCTGCCAGCACAATGGCAGTGTCGCGTGCATGGTAACGGGGAGATGGGTCAAACTGTTTGTAAGAGTTTTCATGCTCCTCGTCAACAATCACTAAACCCAGCTGATGGTAAGGTAAAAACACAGAGGATCGCGCTCCTATCACAACAAACGCTTTCTCAGAAAGGTAAATGGATTCCAACATTTTTGTCCACACGGCAGCACGTTCGTTTTCTGTAAATCGTGAATGATAAACTAGCAATCTATCACCAAAATGCTTTTCTAAACGTGAAATAATTTGTGTGGTTAGCGCTATTTCAGGAACCAAATACAAAGCCTGTTTACCGTTTTGAAGACATTCGTCAATAAGGCGAATGTATATTTCCGTTTTTCCTGATGACGTTACCCCATGAAGAAGTGTGACCGTTTTTTCTTCAAAAGATTTTTTAATTTCCAAAACAGCTTTCTCCTGATCGCTGTTCAGTTCTTTCATCGGATCAGCGAGATAGTTGCCGGAAGCCTTTTCTTTTTCAATGGAAATGCATACTATATTTTTTTTGATTAACTGCTGCAATACCTGAGCCGTGGTTCCGGCTTTTTTTAAAAGTTCCTTTTGTGGCACCTTCTTTTCTGCATACGCTGGCTCCATCATCATAAAATGCATGAGCAAATCCAATTGCTTGGGTGCTTTTTTCTCGAGAGAAGAGAACTGCTCCTGTAAAAATTTTTCGTTTACAGCTTGCGCTGTTCGAATTACATAGGTGGTGAGCGAAGGCTTGTAGTCAGGCTCAACATCTTCATAAGAAAGCACCACGTTTTTTTGCAGCAATGATTTTACAACTGGGAATACATGTTTTCTGTCAAGTATCTTGGCTATTTCTTTTAGAGATAAAGATTTTACGGTATGGAGCGCTTCTGCAATTAAAAACTCATCATCGGTTAGGTGTATCTGCTCTGGCTCAGGTTCTGGGTGAAGTTTAATTTTTGTTTCGCTGCTCAGTTTTAAAGCCGAAGGCAGTGCAGATTGCATCACATCACCTAAGCTGCACATGTAATAGCCGCTGATCCATTCCCATAGTTTTAACTGTGAGGAGGTGACCACCGCATGCTCATCTAATACTGAAATTATTTTTTTTGCCGTGTAACCGGAAGGTGGGTTGTTGTGTTGCCCAAAAACTATTGCTGAATATATTTTTTGATTTCCAAATTGTACCAAAACACGGCATCCTCGTTGTATCTTATCACCCCATTCGCTAGCCACCTCATAGGTAAACAGCAGTGGCAAGGGCAATGGGACAACAACATCTACGTACTTATACGAGCTCATTTAAACAACCGAGTTATGTATAGGTGAGTTTTAATCTTTGAAGGAAATCCATCCTTTTTTGTAAAAAAAGTAAAGCTGCGCAACCACGATTATCACCATCAAACCAATTACAGATACATATCCGTAAGGAGAATATAATTCTGGCATATTGAGTGGCAGTTTTTCTCCGGTTTCATGATTAACATTGGGGAAGTTCATGCCGTACAACCCTACAATGAAAGTGAGTGGAATGAAAATGGTAGAAATTATTGTAAGTACTTTCATCACCTGGTTTAAACGGTGGCTTACACTTGAAAGGTAAACATCCATTAAACTACTGGTAACCTCCTTGTAACTTTCTACAATATCAAGCATTTGAATGCAGTGATCATACGAGTCGCGAAAATAAACCTTCGTGCTTTCGTTAATTTCTTCAAACGAGGAACGAATAATGTCATTAATCTTATCCCGCTCAGGCCAAATGGTTCTTCTAAAAATAATGAGCTCACGTTTTATTTGTAATATTTTATTCATGGACTCCCGCGTTGGATTGCTAAGCAACTCTTCCTCCAGTTCATCTAGTTTGTTGCCAATTTTCTCTAAGGTGGGATAATAAAAATCAATAGCAGAATCTAATAAAGCATAAGCCAAATAATCAGCCTTCTGGTGACGCAAGTATCCTTTCCCATTTCTTATTCGTTGACGCACGGGATCAAAGTAGTCATCACGTTTATCCTGTATAGTTATCACATAATTTTTCCCCAACAAAAGACTGAGTTGGTCATTTACCAAGCAATCGTTCTGCATACCCAACAATCGGCTCACCATAAACAAGTGGCCATCATATTCATCAACCTTAGGGCGCTGATAGACGTTAAAAACATCTTCAATTTCTAAACGGTGGAGTTTAAAAAATGCTGCCAACTCATCATAAAAAACCTTGTTTCCGAATCCACTTATGTGCACCCACAATATTTTATCACCAAGGGTATTGTAGCAGTCTTCAATGGCTTTAGCGGATTCAGCCGTAAACTCGTTACAGTTTTCAAGGTCGTAAACAAAGCATTGTGCCACAGGAGCAATGGCATCTAACGGTATGTTTACACTGCCGGGTTGTGAGCCTGGTTTGGTGCGTTTTTGTTTGTTGATCTTGAGTTTTGGGAATTTCGCCATACTTGAAAAAGCAGATTGTAAAAATAAGGATAAATTTGTCGTAAAATTAAAAGAGCAGGGTTAAGCTACGGAAGTTTAACTTCAGGTATAAATTTTTTGTTCGATGAAAGAATGGTATCAATCGTGGTTCGACTCTCCTTATTATCACATCCTTTATAAAAACCGCGACCAGCACGAGGCCGATGTTTTTCTAGAAAGTCTGCTTGCCTTGTTTGCACTTCCGGCTGGCAGTCATGTGTTGGATATTGCATGTGGTAAAGGCAGGCACTCCTTATTCCTCAATAACAAAGGCTTTGATGTGACAGGAATAGATCTTTCGCATGAAAGTATAAATTATTGTAAG
>JAYTNW010000176.1:0-13269 GCA_043748115.1 Bacteroidota bacterium
CAACCTCTGCTTATTTCATCGCATGCTGATAACACGGCATCGGTTCACACCACCCTTACGGTAAATGGATTGCTGCAAATGGGAACACAACAAGTAATCGCAAGGCAACAAGCCAATTACTATGCACAGATAATGGTTCCTGCAGGAGGAAAAATACGCACACAGCACAGTGGCGGATTGTATTCAGGATCGGCAACTGCTTCCTGCATCAATGCTATGATCTCAGGCAATAACAGAATGAATTATTTCTTGGATGCCAATAGCACAATAGATTATAACGGAGTAGATAACCAAGTGATAACAGGAATATCGAACGGAATTGCAACCTTGGCACAACATAAATACGGTAAGCTTGAAATAACCTTTACCGGAACTGCAAACACGGAATGGGTTTGTGCAGAAGCCGACAGCGAAGTTTTTGTTCGCACACAACTTATTTTAACCGCAGGCGAATTGAATTTAGATAGTGACCACACAACAACATCTGGAGGGCGATCAATTAACTTAGAAAGTGGCGCCTCCTTGGCGCGCACAGGCGGATACCTAAGAAGCGAAGTGGAAAACGGAACCGGATTACTGAATTGGAACATCACCACAAACGGAAGCTATGTGATCCCGTTTGGATATAACAGCACCACCTATATTCCATTTACCTACCAGCAACTTTCAGGCAGTACAGGGTGGATACGTTTTGGCACCTACAGGACTGCATCCAACAATCTACCAATGCCTCCTAGTGTTACACAAGTAAACTCTCTTTCGGGATTCAATAACAGCGCCAACACGGTGGATCGTTTTTGGTATATCCAAACACCAAATAATCCGGCCGTGTGCTTAAACTTTACAGCTGCACCGGTAGAGGTTGGCTCCATTATTAACATGCGCGCTCAACGATGGATGCCTGTGGGTAAAAACTGGGAAGCCGCTAAGGGTACACAAAGCAACCCTTCAGGCACATCAACCTTGGTATCAAATATTATAGGACTTAATAACTGGTGGGCACTGGCTGCAGGTAGTAGTCCATTACCGGTTGAGTTGTTGGTTTTTAACGGTGAGTGCAGCAATAAAACGGTTACACTGCATTGGTCAACAGCAGCGCAGCTTAATAACGATATATTTGTTGTTGAGAAAAGCATGGATGGAAAAAATTGGGAAATTCTTACACATGTTAAAGGTGAGGGAACAAACAATGTTTTATCAAATTATGAAGTGATGGATGATAATTCGAAGGAGGGCATAAACTATTACAGGCTGTCGCAAATTGACTATGATGGCACACGCGTTAACTTAAAAACAATTGCTGTAAAAAGTTGCCACTCTGCCCCACTTAGCTTAATTCACGAAACCATTGAACCAAGTGGAATTACCTTAAAAATCTATTCTTCTTACAATGATAATTTAGAAATAAATATATTTGACAACAACGGAAAACTATTGGCACGAAAAATGCAAATTACCGATGTGGGAATAAATGATATAAGAATAAACACTCCAATTAATTCAACTGGAATTTACGTACTAAGGCTTCAAAACGCATACACCTCCTTTACCAAGAAAGTAATAAAAATATAAATCGCACAGTAATACCTGATAACAGAATTATGTATCACACAGAAAACAAAACAAATTTAGCCGGAAGCATGGATGTGTTCCCAATAAATTACTCCGAAAAAAACATTGCTGAATTAGTACATGAAATAAGGCGCAGAGTTTTTGTGGTTGAGCAACACATTGACCCTATGATTGAGTTTGATACCCATGAAAACGAAAGCCAGCACTATTTGGCATATTTTAAAAATAAAGCGGCTGGTACTGCACGCTGGAGAGAGACTTCGGAAGGCATAAAACTGGAACGTTTTTCTGTATTAAAAGAATGTCGGAATTCTGGGTTGGGATCACTATTGGTAAAGAAAATTTTGGAAAACATTATTCCTTTAAACAAAAAAATTTACCTGCATGCACAAACCACCACAGTGCGATTTTATGAAAAAGCAGGGTTCATGGTAGTAAGTGATTTGTTTTATGAAGCCAATATCCCTCACTATAAAATGGAATTAAAAATACAGTAACAATTTTGTTGTTCTAAAAAAAAGGCGGGTCACACCCGCCTTTTTTATTTGCATATAAAATCCGATACCCTACTCTTGCCTACCTTTGTGGTTTCACATGCAGGTAAAAGCTACTTATAAAGACGTTTGGAGGATCTCTTATCCCATTATGTTGGGCGCAATCGCGCAAACCATTTTGGGGTTAACAGACACGGCCTTCCTAGCTCGTGTTGGCGAAGTTGAGCTTGGAGCCTCTGCTATTGCCGGTGTCTTTTATTTCTTGTTGGTGATGCTAGGCATGGCCTTATCCATCGGTGCACAAATTATGATGTCGAGAAAGGCTGGCGAAAATGACAAAGCCGGTATCGGACATGTGTTTGACCACAGCATCCTAATTTTGTTTTCATTGTCTGTGGTTTTGTTTGTTGTGATGCAATGGGTGGCACCGTGGTTTTTTAGGCTCATCCTTAAATCTCCTGATATTGCAGAGGCCAGTATTGCTTTTATAAAAACAAGAAGCTATGGAATATTTTTTATTCTGCTCATTAACTGCTTCCGTTCCTTTTACACCAGCATTACGCAAACTCGTTACATTACCTATAATGCTTTAGTGCTAACCCTTTCAAACGTCATCCTTGCCTACGGAATGATTTTCGGGGAATTTGGATTTAAAGCCGAAGGAATTGAAGGTGCCGGCAAAGCTTCCGCCATTGCCGAACTGTTGGGCTTTGCCTTTATTGCCTTGCTCACTTTTTTTAAAAAAGACATCAGAGAGTTCAAGCTTTTAAGTTTTAAAAACATCAGTTCATCAATAAACAAGTCCATACTAAAAATATCTACTCCCATTTTTTTTCAAAACCTATTGTCCATGGGTGCATGGTTTGTGTTTTTTGTATTTATTGAACAACTTGGTCAGCATGAGTTAGCAATTAGTAATTTGCTAAGAACAACGTATATGGTTTTAATGACTCCAATATGGGGTTACGCCTCAACTGCCAACAGTATGGTGAGTAACCTCATTGGCCAAAAGAAAGAAGACGAAATATTGGGTCTTGTAAAAAAAATTGGGTGGTTAAGTCTGCTTTCTACCATTGTTATGTTTCTACTTAACTTGATCAACTTTCGTTTTATTCTGGAGCTCATTGCCTCGGATAAACATATAGTAAGTGACGCCATGTCATCTTACTATGTGATATGGGCTGGCATGTTTCTTTTCAGCCTAAGCATGGTTGCACTAAGCGCTGTAAGTGGCACCGGAAAAACAAAGGTGGCCATGGTCATTGAACTTGTAAATATTTTCATCTATGTTCTATATGCTTACTTGACGGCAGTTGTTTTTCGGATGCAGTTGGAAATTGTGTGGGGTGCTGAAATACTTTACTGGCTTATCATGGGATTATGTGCTTATTATTATCTGAAATCAAATAAATGGAGACCAAAAAATATTCCAGCATCACCACTTGCTTCATAGTGTTATTATGCATCAGTAGTTTTTGTTTTATAGCCTGCAAAGCCGCACGCTCAACAAAAATGACGGAGCCTGAAGCCCTGTCCGACACCAACAAATACACCCTTGTTAGCGTTGTTGATCTCACGGGCCTTGACGGTTGCACATTTGCATTAAGAAAAAACAAAGAAGAAATGCTCATACCGGTAAATCTGGCGGACAGTTTACACACCATCAACCAAAAATTATATATTCAGTTTCATGAGTTAAAGGGCGCATCCACCTGCATGGCCGGTAAGCTCATTGAACTTACACATGTTGAATACGCACACTAGATAATTTCTGTTAATAAAAATTCTACCTCCCTTATGTCCTCCCGTTTGAAGATCTTATTCTTAGGCACACCTGATTTTGCTGTTGCCTCTTTGCGAATTTTAGTTGAAAGTGGATATGATATTGTAGGCGTTATCACAGCGCCAGACAAGCAGGCAGGACGTGGCTTAAAGCTGCAACAATCACCGGTAAAAAGTTACAGTGTAGCTAATGGCCTCAAAGTTTTACAACCCACCAATCTTAAAGCCCCTGATTTTTTAGAAAAAATAAAACTACTACAGGCCGATTTACAAATAGTGGTTGCCTTTCGAATGATGCCGGAAGTTTTATGGGCCATGCCTTCACTCGGCACCTTCAACCTTCATGCTTCACTTTTACCTCAATATAGAGGTGCTGCGCCAATCAACCATGTGCTCATTAACGGAGAAAAAGAAACCGGAGTAACCACTTTTTTTCTGCGACAGGAAATTGACACCGGTGATATTATTATGTCCGAAAAAGTGCTGATTGAAGAAGATGAAACTGCAGGAGAGCTTCACGACAAGCTGATGAATATTGGTGCGGAGACTGTTTTACAAACCGTGAGAAAAATTGAATCCGGAAATTATGAAGCCGCCAAACAACATAGTGCGGATACCGCTTATCTAAAACCTGCACCTAAAATTTTTAGAGACGATTGTGCCATTGATTGGGATTTTTCTATTGACAAAGTTCACAATAAAATACGCGGACTTTCCCCCTACCCTGCTGCCTTCACCACTTTACAAACAACTAACGGAAATGCCCTTGTGCTAAAAATATACAGGGCTGAAAAAGAACACGGGGCTTCATGTAAGCCCGGGCAACTGCAATCTGACCAAAAAACTTTTTTAAAAATAGCGTGCCTTGATGGATGGTTGCATGTATTAGAAGTTCAACTGGAAGGCAAAACGAAAATGAAAATAGCTGATTTTTTAAGAGGTTTTTCAATTAACGGTTGTACTGTTAAAAACTAACACCGATTTACCTTAATAGCACTGCATTAAATAAGGAAATTTGCCTTTTCAATGAAGCAGCTAGTCATATTTACAGGAGCAGGCATTAGCGCAGAAAGTGGTATAAAAACTTTCAGGGATAGCGATGGCCTTTGGGAAAACTATAACATTGCCGATGTAGCCACACCGGAGGCATGGGAGCGTGATGCTGATCTTGTCCTTGATTTTTATAACCAGAGAAGAAAACAGGTTTTTGAAGCATCGCCTAATGATGGCCACTTGGCCTTGGTGGAGCTGGAAAAAAAATTCAAGGTGCATGTTATCACCCAAAACATTGACGATTTGCACGAACGCGCAGGCTCGAAAAATGTATTGCACCTGCACGGTGAAATTACCAAGGCACGGAGCGAGTCAGATCATCGCTTGGTGTATCCACTAGCGCATTGGGAAATGAAACCCGGTATGAAAAACGAAGAAGGCCACCGTTTAAGGCCGCACATTGTTTGGTTCGGAGAGGCTGTTCCTGCTATGGACACCGCTATTTTTCTTACCATGAAAGCTGATATATTTATTGTCATAGGATCCTCTTTAGAGGTATATCCTGCTGCTAGTCTCATTAATTATGCACCTGAGCATTCACAACAATATTTAATTGATCCACATTACAAACCTGCATTTGAAAAGGAAAGGCTAACGGTTATCACTGATAAAGCCGGAAAAGCCGTTCCTCAACTTGTTCACCAATTATTGCAAAACCATGTTTAGTACCGATTTCCTTCACTCCGATGCCTACAATTGGGTGGTATTACCCTTACTTATTTTTATCAGCCGCACTTGCGATGTGACGCTGGCAACCCTGCGAAATATTTTTCTATCCAGAAACATTAAAAAAATAGTTCCTGTGATTGGGTTCTTTGAAGTCCTCATTTGGTTACTTGCCATAAGTTCTATCATCAAAAATCTCAACAACGTTTTATGCTACATAGCTTTTGCCGGGGGCTATTCCATGGGCATTTTTGTGGGCATTCGCATTGAAGAGCGGCTGGCCTTAGGTATGCAATTGGTGCGTGTTATTACGAACAAGAGCAACAAAATACTGATGGATGCACTGCATGACTCTAACCTGGGCGTTACTGAAATTGATGCGCAAGGCTCACTAGGGCCTGTGAAAGTGCTGCTAATCATCATTAAAAGAAAAGATTTGGCTCATGTAATTGAGTTGGTGACGAAATACCATGGCTCCTCATTTTTTACTGTTGAGGACATTAGAAAAGTAGAACAAGGAATTTTTCCTATGAAAGCCGGAGAGACAAAATTGGCTTACTTAAGACGCATTTTTCCTGTGTACAAAACCTCGCATTAAAAGAACTTTGCTGTTTTATCTGTTTGCATTCATGTAGAGCCACTACAAAGTTATAAACAGATGTTTATTGCCTTGACAAAATGAAAATTTAATTTTACTTTTGAGACAGAGAATTAAAATCAACCATTGCCATGGCAACGCATAAAACAAGAGATACTGAAAAATCAATCAGTATTTTTAGAGTAGAAAAACTACATCCATATAAAACATTTCTTTTTTTTGGATTACTTGGAAGCACCATCGTTTTTCTAACACTCACCTTTTTATTCCTCACCCATTTATCAAGTCAACCTGAAGTGATGCAGGTTACTTTCCCAAAAGCATTTACCTTAAGCACCATTGTTTTACTTTTCAGCAGTTACACCATTTCAAAATCAGCAAGGGCTTTTAAGGAAGACTCTTTCGATAAAATTTTAAAATCTACTATCGCCACTTTGGTCTTGGCACTTGTTTTTTGCGTTTGCCAGTTTACCGGGTTTAAAGCATTATACGACTCGGGATATTTTTTAGACCTCCAGCATGCATCTCTTTACTTTCTTATTATTTCCGGCTTGCAACTTGCTCACATAATTGGCGGCATTTGCATGTTGATTTACATAGCATACAAAGCTTATGACCAGTCGCAGGACATGGTTGACTCGTTGCTTTATTTCAGCGACAAAAATAAGTTTATGAAAATTGAAATGACATCCGTGTTTTGGTATTTCACTTGCTTTGTCTGGCTATCACTTTTCTTGATGTTTTTGTTCATGTTTTAAATAAGGTGATCCGTAAACCTAGTTTCGTTGCCTATATTATTCCAGCTTTTGTTTTACTGATTTCCTCAGTCTGCTCATGTAAAAAATCTGCTCTTGAATTATCGTTCCTCAGTATTCCTTCTGGTACGCAGCACCATCTTTACAACATACAGTTGTTTAACAAAGACACCCTCTATGTTTGCGGAGGGAATGAAGGCAAGGGAATTGTTTTACGCTCTGTAGATGGCGGAATTACTTGGGAAACACTCAATGCTAATTTTACCAGAACACTAAGGAGCATTTGTTTTTTAAGTAGTACCAAAGGGTTTGCAGGTGCCGACTCTGCTTTTGTTTATCGAACCGATGATGGTGGTAAAACCTGGAACGAACATATTGACTACACAGGTGTTCCCTATCAGTATCGTAAATCATTACACAATGTGATTTTCACTGACAGCCTCAACGGATATTTTGCCGGTGGCAATGATTTTGGACGTGGCATTATTTACTACACACATGATGGCGGAAACAAATGGAACACTTTCGGCTTAGAGCACGAATTGCGAGGAGTGGCAAGCGGCCTAAATGGGATTTGCGCAGTAGGTTATGGTGCAGTACTGCTATCCGACAACGGTACTGACTTTCAACTCCTGCGCAGCGACAATGCGTATTATACTGGGCTTGTACTTCCTACAAGCAATGCAGGATGGGCCTGCAGTTACAATGGCGGTTTGTATGCCACCACTAATGGAGGCAAATCATTCAACAACGTTAAAAAGGAAAACCATGCTGTTTCATCGCGCGAGCATTTCCTGTGCATAGATGTTAAGAACAACCGTGTAATAGCCTCCGGACATTCAGGAGTTACATCATTGAGCAGTGATGGTGGCGCTACTTTTAAAACAGGATACAGCCTTAACGAAACACGAATTAACGCAGTAAAACTTTTACCAAGCAATAAAACCATTTGCGTTGGCAGCAACGGGAAAATATTTTTGGCCGATTATTAAATGGGTTATAGCTCTACCCTGTATTTTCTGCTCCATTTCACAATAAACGGAACAATAACAACAGTAGGCAACAGCCATGCTATTACACCTGGTAACACTGTGTTGTTAACCACTAAAAACGCAGTGGCAGCAGCTATATATGCGCCCAACATTCGTTGAAGGTGAAGCAGGAGCCAGTAATTTTTTTCTTTTACATTTCCTCTTAATACACTCACATCTTTTTTAACGAAAAGCAAACTCAACACCCCAAAAACGACCAACACTACACCAAAGGAATTGGAGTTGATGAGAAGGTTTATCCCGTAAACCAAAAAGCATAGTCCAAACAAAGTCATAAGCATTATTAATCCCCAGTCAAACCACTTTGGCTTTTGTCCTTTTTGTAATTCTTTTAACGAAAGATAACGCTGGCCCATACACGTCATATAAAAAGTGAAAATACCGACAATAAACAGAAAATATTTGTAGTGCATTACAGCCATTACCAATGCGGAAAGTGATGACAATAGCATTCCGTAAAAGAATAAACGACCAACTAGCCGGTGCGTTTTGTCTCCTTTTTTTCTAGCTATGTTAATGGTGCCTGTAACCAACCCGATTCCTCCACTGATTACATGTAAAATGGTTAATGCTTGGAACAGGCTCATGGTAATTTTATTTAGCTGATTTGAATTTTTTTAAACCCAACCGGTGCTGTGATGGTAAGGGTTTTATCGCGAAAGCGTTTCGGTATTTCCATTATTACATCATCAATTTTTACTTCATGTGATTTAAATGGTAAACCGTGTATTATAATTCTGTATTCTGAATACAGGTTTTTATAAGCTCCAAACGTGTCCTGAATGACACGCATTTGCCTGCGGTTGCCAAATACTGTGAATTTCTTTACCGTAAAATTTCCTTTGGTATAGCCATAACCTTCACCTTCATCTTCGTAAAGGTAGCTTGCATTGCGGTTAACAGCATAGTAAACATGTAGTGTTACCTGTTGTTCTTCACTCTTTGCCAAATTTTGCGCCACAGGATGATGTGGTATCACAGCTCCTTCTTTAACAAAAAGTGGAAAACGATCCAATGGAGCTTCTACCTGACTTTCTATGCCGCCTTTATAAACCTTATCGTTCCAGTAGTAATACCAGTTTCCTTCAGGCAAATAAACACTACGCTCTGTTAATGAAGGTTGGTTCATAGGACAAATCAGCAACTGATCGCCAAAGCCAAATTCATCCATACGTAAATGCGTTTCAGGATCATCTTGATCCATAAAAGCAAGTGGACGAATCATGGGTGTTCCTTTGCTTACATATTGCCAAAAAGTTGAATAGATGTAAGGCATTAACTGATAGCGCAACTCAATAGCCTTGCGAATAAGCGCTTCGTAAGCAGCTCCAAATGCCCAAGGCTCTTTATCCCCTTGATCACTGCTAGAGTGCCCGCGAAAGAAAGGATGGAAAATAGCCATTTGAATATAACGCACAAACAGCTCGCCATCAGGTTCGCCAATAAAACCTCCAATATCAGTTCCCACAAATGATACTCCTGAAATACTTAATCGTTGGCATTGCATGTTAGCCACCCAAATATGCTCCCACGAAGCAACATTATCGCCCGTCCAAATGGCTGCAAACCGCTGCACGCCAGAAAATCCAGAACGGGTAAGCACAAACGGGCGCAGGGTTGGATTAAATTTCTTTACCCCATCATAAGTGGCACGAGCCATCTGCATTCCGTAAACATTATGTCCCATGCGATGGCTTACATGCTGCCCGTCATAATGATGTCTAACATCATCAGGAAAAGTTCCGCTTTCAAAAACGGCCGGTTCATTCATGTCATTCCATACACCGCTCACTCCTTCTTCCATGATGCCTTTGTACAAACCACTCCACCATGTGCGTACATCGGGGCTGGTAAAGTCAGGGAAATAACAATCGCCTGGCCACACCTTGCCTTCCATATAATCTCCATCTTGCCTGCGGCAGAAGTAATCATTTTGTAAAGCCTGATTAAACACCCAGTAATCTTTATCTTTCTTTATTCCCGGATCAATGATGAGGATAATACGGAATCCCTGTTTACGTAGTTCATTTATCATCTTAACCGGATCAGGAAAGCGCTCCTCATCCCACGTAAAACAACGGAAACCTTTCATGTAATCGATGTCAAGATGAATGACATCACAAGGGATGGCCTTTGAACGGAAGGTATCTGCTAGCTCGCGCACCTTAGCTTCAGGATAGTAGCTCCATTTGCTTTGCTGGTAACCTAATGACCATTTTGGAGGAAGCTCAGGCACACCCGTAAGGCGCACATATTCTTCCGCTACGGTGAGCAATTCAGGTCCGTAAATAAAGTAATAACACATTTGACCACCTTCGGCCCAAAAACTGGCGAAAGAGGGATTTTCTTTTCCGAAATCAAAGAATGTTTGAAAGCTGTTGTCGAAAAACAGTCCATAACCGATGTTATGATGTAATCCGTAATAAAACGGAATGTTGCGGTACAAAGGATCCTGTTCTTTGGCAAAACCATAAGTATCGGTTCCCCAGTTTAAAAATCGTTTGCCTCGCAGGTTTTGCGAAGTAGCTTTGTCGCCAAGGCCATAAAAACATTCATTTTCCTGAATGCGTTTGGTGCAATACACGTAGTTGCCACCATAACCCGGGTTGGGCTCCCAGTGAAAGCCTCCTTCATCACCACAAACCAGTTCGCCCTGCTGGTTAAAAATATTTATTTCAAGATTGGATTTATGAATTACACAAACCACCTCTGAAGTAATGATTTCTAGGGTTTGCTCTTTATCGAAAAAACCTAACTTCTTAACATTTTCTTTCAGCTTGGGATCAATAGCGTAGGAAAAATCCTTGGCAAAATGATCAATGCCATACCTAAATCGTATGATCCTGTCAGTTACAACGCGCACTTCCAACATGCAGTTGGCGGACTCGATGGTAAAAAGGTTGCCCTGGTGCGTAAATGACAATACAGGTGACGGGTAATTTTTAGTTTTAATAGACGATGCTACTTCCATTAGGTATTTAGAATATGGATTGAATGTAAACCCTGCAAAGAAAAAAAAATTTAGATACGATACTCAGTCTTTCTGCGAGGAGTTATTCTTACGATTTTCACATTCAAAAGTTGGCGCTGACGGAAAATAAGTTGTCGGTTATTTATCCTGCTATCCCAATGCCAGCCCATCTGGTGCCGTTTTAACCATAAGTGTTCAGGTTTTACCTCCTTCTCATTTTTTCAGCCGCAATGCCCTACTTTTTACTGCGGATTCATTGCCACATGGGGCCAAAAAGTACGATCCTATGGTGCAATTTTAGGTTTAATAATTTTAACAATCCGTAACCTAAAAAAGCCTATCTTTGCAGCCCAATAAAAAAATGATGCAAAACATTCGTAATGTAGCTATTATAGCTCACGTTGACCACGGTAAAACTACACTGGTTGATAAAATTTTACACCAGACGCAGGTATTCCGTCAAAACCAGCAGACAGGCGATTTGATTTTAGATAATAATGACCTGGAGCGCGAACGTGGTATTACCATTGTTGCCAAAAACGTTTCGGTACAATATAAGGACACTAAAATCAACATTATTGACACCCCTGGCCATGCTGATTTTGGTGGAGAAGTAGAGCGCGTGTTAAACATGGCTGATGGAGTAATTTTGCTTGTAGATGCATTTGAAGGTCCTATGCCTCAAACCCGTTTTGTTTTGCAAAAAGCATTGGCACTTGGATTAAAGCCCATAGTGGTAATTAACAAGGTTGACAAAGAAAATTGCCGCCCTGATGAAGTTCACGAAAATGTTTTCGACCTGTTTTTTCATTTAGAAGCCACTGAAGAACAGTTGGACTTCCCTACCCTATATGGCAGCAGCAAACAAGGCTGGATGAGCACCGATTGGAAACAAGAAACAACAGATATTACTGCTTTATTAGACGCTATTATCGAAAAAATTCCACCTGCTAAACAAGTTGAAGGTACACCACAAATGCTTATTACCTCACTTGATTACAGCAGTTATGTGGGGCGTATAGCTATTGGGCGAATTTTTAGGGGTAACATCAAGGAAAATATGCCGGTAACATTAATGAAGCGTGACGGTGTAACAAAGAAAACGCGTGTAAAAGAAATTTTTGTTTTTGAAGGATTAGGCCGCAGAAAAGTGGAGAGTGTTGAGTCGGGCGATATTGCTGCCGTGGTTGGTGTTGATGATTTTGAAATTGGTGATACCATTGCCGATTATGAAAACCCGGTGGCGTTGCAAACCATTGCCGTGGATGAGCCTACCATGAGCATGTTGTTTACCATTAACAACAGCCCCATGTTTGGTAAAGAAGGAAAATTTGTGACCTCACGCCACCTGCGCGATCGTTTGTATAAAGAGATTGAAAAAAATCTTGCCTTGCGTGTAGAAGAAACCAGCTCACCTGATTCTTATTTGGTTTATGGACGTGGTATTTTACACTTGTCTATTTTAATTGAAACCATGCGCAGAGAAGGCTATGAGTTGCAATTGGGACAGCCACAAGTAATATTTAAAGAAATTGATGGCGTGCGTTGCGAGCCTATTGAACATTTGGTGGTTGATTCACCGGCTGAAGTATCAGGAAAAGTTATTGAGTTTGTAACAGCACGAAAAGGGGAATTAACAAGCATGTTACCTAAAGGTGACTTGCAACGTTTGGAGTTCAACATTCCGGCCCGCGGTTTAATTGGATTGCGTAACGCTGTTTTAACTGCTACAGCAGGAGAAGCCATCATGGCTCACCGTTTTCAATCCTATGAGCCAATGAAAGGGGCAATACAAGGCCGCATGATGGGCGTTTTGTTGGCCAAAGAAGCTGGAATGGCTACGGCATATTCAATAGATAAATTACAGGAGCGCGGTTCATTCTTTATTGATCCGGGTGACATTGTTTATGGTGGACAAATTATTGCTGAACATATTCGCCCTAATGATTTAGTGGTGAATGTATCTGAGGCAAAAAAACTCACCAACATGCGTGCCTCTGGTAATGATGAAAATGTGCGCATTACTCCCAAAATAAAATTTTCGCTGGAAGAAGCAATGGAGTATATTGAGAAAGATGAATACCTGGAGGTAACGCCACAATCTATCCGCATGCGTAAAATTTATTTAGATGAGAATGAGCGTAAACGCATGTCTAAAAAAGTAGAGATGGCATAAGAACCACCTTGTAAAAAGAGTTATTATCCATAAAACTCCTTAATTATTTTCCGAGAGGATTTAGTTAAGGAGTTTTTATTTGCACAACAAATTGTTCGCGTTTATTTTAACATATTCCAAAAAAATCAGCTAAGTTGTATGTCTTATTGT
>JAYTNW010000177.1:0-9303 GCA_043748115.1 Bacteroidota bacterium
GGCAGTATTGTCAAACGGCAAATTATATGGATGCATCTTACAACATAATAAAGGTGACTGCCGGAGGTAGTTCGAACGGAATTTATGCGTTGCAACTTGCCAACAGCAACAGCACACAGTATTCAATAATGAATAACACCATTGAAGCCGTGCAGGGACGTGGCATAAATTGCAGCAAAATAAGGAACATGATAATTGCTGAAAACGGTGTAAAATTAAGCAGTAATACGATAGCAGGTATTACAATTGATGACTGTAAGGATTCCTACATTGGCTGTAATAATGTTGCGGGACGTTATCCGGCACAAAATTTTAATAATGTTGGTATTAATGTTTCTACTGCTGTTAATAATATAATAAGTTGTAATACTGTTGATAGCACAAAAACCGGAATTTACTTTGGTGGCACCTGCACAGGAACAAAATTGAGAAGCAATGAGATGAAAAAGCATAACATTGGCTTGTACCTTAACCAGTTTGCAGCTATTGATACACAAAGCCATGCGGGAAACCAATGGACAGGAAGTTATAACAGTACTTATGGGGCTTGGAATGAGAATTGGATACCAGCCACTAATTTATTCTTTTCGTTGTTTGTTGTTAATCCAAACTTGGGAGTCACTTATAACCCTAATATACCCATTGTAGGCAGCGGAGGCATTCCAAACGACCAAGGTTGGTTCAATCCTGTTGTAAGTAATAGTACCTACTCTTGTACAAATACCTTAGAGTGCCAAACCTCGCCTCCAGCGTTAACATCAGGTTCGGCCAAATTGATGCAACTGATAGCTAAAGACAGTACCTTGTCAACAGAACTGGTGGATGAAACCAAAAACGTTGCACAAATGAATTTGTTTGACGAAATTGATAATGCACCTGCACAATTTGCAAGTGATGCAGTATTAATGCAATTTTACAATGCTGAAAAACTAACCAGCATAGGTAAGTTAGATGATGTAAAGGATTACATGGCAGAAGCTGTTAAACTGAGTGCAACAGCGCAGGCTACTGTAGCAAATATTGATGCACAAATAAAAGCCAATTTACAAAACACGAGGACTTTAGACAGCACGTTACAAATGGATAGCATATTCGTAGCAGATAGTTTGCGAAGCCTATTAACGAATGAGCTTGTAATGCTGTACCAGCAACGGGAGGCAGAAATGAATACGATAAACAAAACTGCGCTGTTGGCAACTGCATCAATAGAAAATTCAGGAGTAATACCAAGCGAGTTTCCTGAGGAGAGCCAAAAACTGGTGAATGAGGCAGGAATAGCTTACGAACAAAACGGAGTTGCCGGATTGCTCTTGTTTGAAGAACCTTTAACCATATTGGCAAATGAATGCCCTTATAAATATGGCCCTGCCGTGTTTGCAGCAAGAAACTTGCTTACACTTTTGGGTGTGTTTGGAGAGTATAATGATGAGGGAATTTGTGCGCAGATCGGAATTTATAGAATGATTGGAAATGATAATAAAAGTGAGACTCATGCTGAGGCTAAAATCATTCCTAATCCAGCAAAAGATAAAATAACAATAGTGTTGCCACAACCCACAAGTGGAGTATGTAAAGTGCAGATAAAAAACATGTTTGGTCAAATCATTTTAAATGCTAAATTTGATTCTGCACAAATTGAAAAAGAAATCTTACTTAACACTGTGGCAAGTGGTATTTATAGCGTCAAGATTGCAACAGGTTTAAATGTTTACTCTGTGCAAAAATTGATTATTGAAAAATGAAAAAGTACTTTACTATTTCCAGAATTAACAGCAGATTATTCCTGTTAATTCTGTTTGTTTTTAATTTTTCTGCCATTAATGCTCAATTAAGAAATAGTACTTGGTTATTGGGTAATCAAGAATTATCTAATATATTTAAAGCAAGAATGGTTTTTTCTTTAGATTCTTTTAATCTTCAGCAAGAATTAAGAAAAATGAGGTTTGAAGGAACCGAAGCAACCATGAGTGATCAAAACGGGAATTTTATCTTTGGAAGTAATGGTGTTTGGATATGTAATGCACTCAATGATACAATGCAAAATGGTGACAGTTTAAATCCGAACAGTGTCACTTTATCTGCCGCAAGAGGCTTACAAATACCTTACGCTAACCTTGCATTAACATACCCTAATGATACAACCAAATATTTAGTTTTCCATCATACTGCGGATTTTAACGGCTATTCCTATCCGTCCTATAATTTATTCTACACAACTATTGATATGACATTAGATAATGGTTTAGGAGGTGTTATATCAAAGAATGATACGGTACTATCAGATACTTTAAATTGGGGGATTGCGGCCTGTAAACATGCAAATGGTAGAGACTGGTGGGTGGTAATGCAGAAGCACGACAGTAATATCATTTTCAAGATTTTATTAACTCCGTCAGGTATTTCCATTATTACCTCCCAACAACTGAACGTTCCTAAAGCATGGTACAATTCTACGCAACCAACTTTCTCGCCTGACGGCAAAAAATTTGCTTACTCACTTTATGAAATTAATGCTGATACTACTGATATTGTAAGTTCATTAATTGTTTGTGACTTTGACAGGTGTAACGGCATGTTTTCAAATGAAACAACGCTTACAATGGATCAATCACGTTATTTATGGGGTGTTGCATTTTCTCCTAATTCTCAAATACTATACACAACCACCACCATTAAAGTTATTCAGGTTAATTTAAGTAATATGGCGATAGACACCGTTGCATTTTATGATGGATATATTTCGCCTCCAAATTTGAGTTGCTGCCAGTCTACATTTTTTAATATGTATCTTGCCGCTAATGGTAAAATATACGTAACCTCTGGAAACGGAGTCCAGCATATTCATGAAATTAATTTTCCTGATAGTGCAGGTTTAGCTTGTGATGTGCAACAACATGCCATTGATTTAGGCGTTTGGAATTTTCATACAGTACCAAATCACCCCAATTACAACTTAGGATGTGATACGATGAGCGGTTGTTCTTGCTTAACGGCTATTGAAGATTTCAAGAATTACGATTTTAAGTTTTCGGTTTCGCCAAACCCTGTAAGTAATGGGCAATTAAAAATTGTTTACATGTTACCACAAAATAAAAAAGGTGTTTTTGAGGTTTTTGATGTAACGGGCAAAAATGTTTTTTCTTATAACTTACCTCAATGGAGTACATTGCAAAATTTTGATTTGCGGTTTTTGGGTGGTGGAGTTTACCACTGTACTATTACGAGTGGAGGTGAGCGGGTGAGTAGGAAATTGGTTGTGCTGAAGAATTAAACTTGCTTTTGCGGAACGAATCCTGATGTTGCACCCAATTTTGTGCGCACAGGTGGAACGTTGCCAACGAGTATTTATTTAACCTCGCTACAATGCAGCACGTTTACGGTGATTGGACATTTTACTACAACGGGCGATTGCAACAGCCATTACAACGTGGCTACGGTTACTTCGCCAATGGGTACGGTGTGGAGGGATAGTGTTTGTGTGGTGGTGGTGGAAGATACATGTAGAGCTAACTTAACCATTGCTAACAATACGTATTCGCAAAGTTTGGGTACAGGTTACACAGGGCAAAGTATTTTTATTGCTGGAATTTTTTATGTGAACAACACATTTACGTTTAACAATTGCAGTGTTTACACAGCCCCCACTGCGCAAATAATAATACAGGCCGGAGGCATTTTGGTGTTGAACGGCACCACCATTGAAGGCTGCCGCTATATGTGGGCGGGGATAGAGGTGCTAAACGGAGGAAAAATAAACGTGAACAGTTCATATATAAAGGACGCAGCAGCAGGAATTACGTTGCGGAATGGAGGAATTGCAAAATCGGTTAATTCAAATTTTTATGACTGCATAGTGGGCATTGATGCGCAGCCCGAAATATCGCAGAGTGATGTATATGGTAATGCATCGCTGACTGTAACGGGTAGCACGTTTAGGGCATTGAATGGTTACAAACCTGTTTTAGGAGGAGGTGCAATTGGAACCAACATGTACATTGGCATAAGATTAAACCGAATGGCATGTGGCATTGGTGATAAACTGCAAAACTCGAACACGTTTAGCTACACCATACACGGCATTTATGCCAACCTGAGTTATGTGAGAGTGGAGAATAGTTATTTTTATTCTATTTATAACAACAACACCTGGTCGGGCAGCTATCGTGGAACAGCAGTGGTAAGCTTGGGTAGTATGAATAACTTATTGTCGAGGTTAAAATATGAACCGATGACTAATGGAACTAATACGGTTTTTAGCAGTGATAGAGGGGTGTATGCAAATTATAGTAATGTTGAAATTAAAAATTTAAAGATGACAACCGTGGGAACGGGCATTTATGCTGCGCATTGTAACCCGCGACAGGCTATTATTTTTAAGAATACTATTACCGCTAGCAAATATGGAATTAGTTTAAGTGTGAATGCTGGGGCAGCATTGATGCAAGTGGATAGTAACACGGTAACCATGCAGGGAAGTACGCAGGGGGTGGGAATAAGCATTAGTGAAAGCACAAGTGGTGATGCACATTACACAGTAACGGGCAACAGCATAACATTAAATAACGCTGCAACAGGAATTTATGTGAATGCTACGTACAATGCAAAATTAAGAGGCAATAATATTGTACAAAACAGCCCTAATTACACCTATCCCAACACAACAGGTATATTTGTAAACGGATGCGATAAGGCACAACTAACGTGCAATAATGTTTTTGCTAATTACCCAAATACCGTAGCAAGCAAAGGCTACCATTTAAACGTTAGCAGAAACAATACAATGTCTTGCAATAGCTCAACCAATCACAATATAGGCGTGTTTTTTGGTGGCTCCTGTGGGGGTACAGATTTTAATACACAAATCATGAGCTACCATGCAGAAGGGTTGCACTTAAATACTCAAGCAACGATTGGTACGCAAACGCAGAGTGGCAACAAGTGGATATACTATACAAGCAATTTTGGGGCAGTGAATGATAACTTTGGTGGTGAGTTGTTATCGCAATTTCGTGTTAATCAAGGCATGGGAATCCCGATGCAGACAACACCCCAATACTATCCTGCAATACCTTTTATTAATCAACAAAATGCTTGGTTTGTTCCGCAAGCAGGTGCACCACGTTTATGTCAGCCAAATATTGATTGCAGAAACCCGATACCACCTGGCGATGATCATGATTTAGAGCGCGCCATAGCGCAGGAAACCATGCAGACTACCACTTTTGAAGCTGAAACTAAGGCGATGAATGAAGAATATTTATTTGAAACATTGGCAGAAGACACTGTTCTAATAAGCACTGATACTGTGTTTGCTAATTTTTACAACGAGAAAATAAATGCTGCAACAGGAAAATTATATGATGTGAAAACGGATTTAGAAGATGCCGCAAGATTCACGCTAACTGAGCAGCAAACTTTAGCCAATGCACAACTACTTATAAAGCAGAAAACGGACAGCTTGTATTTGCTTGAACAGCAAAATAACATTACACCGCTTGTTAATTTTGAGAGCCTGATGTTGAACTTGAAAAATACGCTTAACACTATAAATGTTACTGTAAAAAACATCTTGTTACAGCATGATATAAACGCAGATGGGGTGAGGGCAAATGCTGGAACGAAAAATGCTGCCATTATACCATTAGAGTTACCTGAAACCACCAGTAAGTATTTAAATGAAATGAATTTGATTTACGAGGAACAAGGGTTGGATGGAATACCTCCGTTTTATGCTGATATATTAGCCATTGCCAACCTTTGCCCTTTTGAAGGTGGTGTGGCTGTTTATCAGGCTCGGACATTGGTTGCTTTGTTTAATGACAGCATTGTTTACAACGATGACATGGTGTGTTTGCAAAGTGGCATTTACAGGATGGGTAGCACTAAAAACGAAATAAAAAGTGAGGAGCTAAAAATTATACCTAACCCAGCAAGTGATGAAGTTACTATTTTAACAGGAAGCAAAAACGGAATTTGTTTGATTGAGTTATTTAATGTAATGGGAGAAAAATTATTAACAGAAAAATTGGACTGTAAAGTGAATGAACATAAAATTAGTGTAAAAAACTTTGCCAATGGAATATACAGTATGAAGTTAAAAACGGAAACAAGTACGCTTAATCAAAAGATAATTGTTGTACATTAGTAAAATGAAAATAAAGTTACTTGTATTATGTCTATTGTATTCATGTAATGTAATGAGTCAAGGACGGAACTATAATTGGCTTTTAGGTTATGATGTTGCATTGTTTGACACTAATGTAACCTCGACTAAGGCACAATTGATATTTGATTCTACGAGTGTAAACGTTGTATCGACCAACTCAATAATGCCGTTTATGTCTGCTCAAGGCAATATAAGTGATGAAAGTGGTAACTTGCTGTTTGTAAGTAACGGTTGCTGGATTATGGATGCAAGTGGAGATACCATGTTAAACGGAACTGGGCTTAACCCCGGATTATTTACGGATGACTGGTGTAATAACACCACAGGAATACCGTGGTTTCATTCCAATATTGTATTGCCCTGGCCAGGTGATACATCAAAATATGTTCTTTTTCATCAAACAGGTAATTATGATATAAACATCATCAAAGCAAGTGAATTGTACTATTCCGTTATTGATATGAATTTGCACGGTGGGCTTGGTGCTGTTGTTCAAGGGCAAAAAAACCTAATAGCAATAAACGATACGCTTATACCTGGAATGGCTGCCTGCCAACATGCCAACGGGAGAGATTGATGGCTGATAGCTTTTAGAGACAGCAGCAGTGATGTGTATGAGGTGTTGTTAACTCCAACAGGCATTACATCGGTAAACAAAATTACGTTAAATGTGCCTTTGCATTATTACAACATGGGGCAAGCAAATTTTTCGCCTGACGGTAAAAAATTTGCTTACCATTACCGCGATTTTTACAATGGTGGTTTGCCTGTAACTCATGAAATAAGGTTGTTTGATTTTGACCGTTGCAACGGAACGTTTTCTAATGCAAAAATAATTACATACTTGGATAGCACTTTTTCAGGTAATGGCCTTGCATTTGCACCCAACTCACAGTATTTGTATTTCACAACATTTATAAAGGTGTTTCAAATAAATACAGACACTACCGATGTACAAGCAAGCCTGCAATTGGTAGCAGAGAATGATACATTTTATTCACCTTACCCACCGTTTTTAACTAATTTTTGGATGATGTACACGGCCGCCAATGGCAAAATGTATATAGCATCTGGAAACGGAGTAATTGATATGCATTACATAGACTATCCTGATAGTGCAGGATTAGCATGTGGGGTAAGACAACATGCTTTGCATTTGCCATGTTTTTATGCGAGAGGCAATGTGTATCATCCTAATTATTATTTGGGGTGTGATACTGCGTGTACTCCCTGTTTAGCAACGGGACTACTTCCCAACCCCTCCGAAGGAGGGGCATATAATTTTAGGCTTTCCGTTTCACCTAACCCAAGCAGTGGTTTTGTTAAACTGATGTATTTGTTGCCACAAAATAAAAAATGTTTGTTTGAGGTTTTTGATGTTACAGGTAAAAAAGTTTTTTCATATAACTTGCCGCAATGGAGTACTTTGCAAAATATTAATTTAAACTTTTTATCAAACGGTGTTTACAACTGCGTAATTACTTCGGCTAATGAAAGGGTAAGTAAAAAACTTGCTGTTATAAAAAACTAAGTTGCGATAATTAGAGAACGTAACTAATTTAAACCCGATGGAGCAGAAAGCCCGCAGTGCGGAAGCCCCACCCTGCCCTCCCCGAAGGGAGGGTGATTTTTGTGCAGGCGGACTTGGCAGCGAGAGCGGGAAGGGAGTTTTTACAGAATAGAAGTGTTGGTTTGTTTAAAATATTCACGCATCAGCTAACCTCATGCTCAATTTTATTTTTTACCACTTCCATTAACCACATGGGAGTGGAGGTGGCGCCACAAATGCCAATGGCGTCTGCATTTTTAAACCATGAAAAATCGAGCTCCTCGGGCGATGAAATAAAATAACTTCTGTCGTTGGTGGCTTTGCAAACGCTGTATAATGCTTTGCCATTGGAGCTTTTTTTGCCGCTGACGAAAATTACCACATCGTATTGTGTAGCAAATTTGCGCATGTGTGGTTCGCGGTTGCTAACCTGGCGGCACAGGGTATCGTTGGTGATGAGATCGTTTTCTTCGAGCGAACCTTTATGTTTTACAATGCGCTCCTGTAGCATTTGCTCCATTTTTTCGAAGCCGGCTGTGCTTTTGGTGGTTTGAGTAAAAAAGTGGATGGGTTTATTAAAATCAACCAGTGACAAATCTTCTTCTGTTTTTACCACAATGCCTTTGCCATTGGTTTGGCCAATGAGGCCATTTACTTCGGCATGGCCTTGCTCACCGTAAATTACAATTTGCCCATCGCCATTTTCTGAAATATCGTCAAAGCTATTGCGCACGCGGTGTTGTAGCTTTAGCACCACTGGGCATGATGCATCAATCAATTCAATGTTGTTTTGAATAGCCGTTTGATAGGTGGAGGGCGGCTCGCCATGAGCACGGATGAGCACTTTGCAGTTGTGCAGGCTTTGCAGTTGTGCGTGATCTATTATGGTTAATCCTTTTGCTTTTAGCCTATCCACCTCCATGTTGTTATGCACAATGTCGCCCAAGCAGTATAAAGTGCCTGAACGTTCAAGCTCTTCTTCAGCCTGCTGTATGGCATACACTACTCCAAAACAAAACCCTGAATGGGGATCAATATCAACCTGCATGTGTAAAGATTGTGGCTGCAAATTTAAGGATAATAACGTAAGCGAACGTTGTTTGTTTTGCTCGAAAGGCTGTTAATAGCTTAAGGAAGGGATTGTTTTTAAGACTAAGCTAGGGAATGCAATGTTGAATTTTAAAAGCGAAGTGAGAGCGGTTAAGGTGGGAAATAAAATCAAAAGCCCTTTTACCGGAAGGGGTGAAGCGGAAGAAAAAACGATAAATCTATTTTGATTTTTTTAAGGAGAGATGCAATGAAGGATGTTGATAAATTTGGCAACATTTGGTCATGAATTACTGAGGTCGTTTTTTTTTTGAGAACTTCGCTGATGACGATCTGCACCTGTTCGTCTTGCGTGAGAAAGGTGTTGTCTAAAACCATTGCATCATCGGCTTTGCGCAGTGGGCTTTCGCTACGGTGGCTGTCTTCGTAATCGCGGCTTTCGAGGTTTTTTCTGATCTCGTCAGGAGTTACTTTAATGCCTTTTGCAATCAGTTCATGATAGCGTCTGTAGGTACGCACATCGGGGCTGGCTGTCATAAAA
>JAYTNW010000178.1:0-2638 GCA_043748115.1 Bacteroidota bacterium
TGTTGTTCCTGGAGCAATTGCAGAAATGGTGGGAGGCACCATCAAAAAACTTGGACCTCCTGAAGATGGTGGCACTGCATTTCCTACCCTATATCCCGTACTTCCGGTGATAGCCTGAATAGCGGAATGCAACTGCATTAATACCGGATAGGTTTCATACACTCCGTAGGCCGATTGCCCTTTGGCATCATATGCAATGAAACTTTGGTTTAAAGCAAAGGCTTCAAAGCTAATTGCGGTAATCTTTGCTGATGGAATATTTATGGTGTTGATTCCCGAAAGAAAGAATATTCCTGTTTGCCCATCAGAAAGAGACAAGGTAGGCTCCATAATAATTTTCGTGTTACCGACAGTTCCTCCTTCTGTAATGATCTCTATTTGCGAAGCAAAAATATTTCCTTTAAACACCTGCATTACTTGCAGCAAAGTGGTAGTGTAAATAAAATCCTGGTTGGTATTCCAAAAGCAAGTTTGTGAAACTACCGTTGCTTCAACTACAAGGGAAGATTGCTGTACCCTGTCTTGGAGGGTCAAAGGAAATTGCATGCATTGCGAACGACCTAAAAAAGAAGTCGAAGAAAAAAGCAATATCAAGAAAAAAATCTTTTTCATTTTAGTATTCTAAAGGTAATAGGAAAATCTTATTTTTTCTGAGAAGGAACTAATTCAGGGCGCGCCTCTTTCAGTAATTTTTTATCGGCCGATTTTAAAGTAGGCGAGTCGTGACCTTTGAATACTTCGAAACGATTGTTTGCGTATTTGGAAACCACGACACCTCCACTTACTTCGTCAGCTCTGTTACCAACAACGGTGTAGGTAAATTCAACGTTGGATGTTCCGTTGCTTAGCTCTTTTACATCAAAGGAACTACTTGTGCGATTGAGAACATAAACTCCGTTACAATCACCATTAAGCTGTACAAACACTTTTAATGGATGATCAATATTTACAAGAATGTTTCTCGCGAATATTGGATCTAGTTCCACATGAGCTTGCCCATTCACCAAGGTAGCGTTGCCGTAATCTTGTAATAAAACTTCCGGGGTTTCAGGTGCATACATGATTCGTTGCTGGTTAGAAGCATCCTTTACCAAAGTGCTAACCGTGCCCGGACCTATTATTTTATAATTAGTGCTAGAAATTCGAGCAGCAACATAGGAGTAATTTGAAGCGTTGCAAACAAAATACCCACCGGCACTGGGCGTTGCAGTTGCCAAGGAAGAGTCAACACCGACAAATGCAGCTAAGCCAATTCTTCGTCCGCTAAATGATCCTCCAACACCTGTTCCGGTTAATGTAAAAGATGGGCTTGTACCTCCTGATGCTACAACAGCATTTCCATTGTTGGTTGCTGCATTGTTTACAAACCATCCGGCATATCCTGCTACAGTTGTGGCTTGCCCAAAAACTCCATCACCACCTGCATTGGCAAAACCCAATATACCTGTTCCGGCAGCTCCTGTATTTTGTCCAAAAACTCCTATTGCCAAAACCCCTGAACTAAAACCAGCAACAGCACTAGCATCTCCTGTTCCTGATTGTCCTCTCACACCAATACCGGCAGCAGCGGTTCCAGAATACTGTCCCCAAATTCCATTGGTACCATTAACGCCACCCACAGCTT
The DNA here is from genome assembly GCA_043748115.1 of Bacteroidota bacterium. Classification (GTDB taxonomy): domain Bacteria; phylum Bacteroidota; class Bacteroidia; order AKYH767-A; family OLB10; genus OLB10. The sequence goes on from JAYTNW010000178.1 coordinate 1,625, forward strand.
GGCCAAACACCCCTGTGCCGCCACCTGTGTTATTGCTCAATCCCCATATTGCAAAAGAGTTAAATCCTGCTGCGCCCAAAGCTGCTTGGTTTTCTGCATATATTCCCGCTCCGCTACTGTCTCTAACATATCCATTAATGGCAAATGTATTAGCGGCATTTATAGCTCCCGGGTATCCCTTGGCATATACCCCTAAAACATCTCCAGCTTGGGTTGACAGGCAGTTCATAGAAATTGGACCAGCAGACAAAATTCTCATGCGCTCATTTGCAGCTGCACTACCTCCAGTTTTTAAAACAAAATCTTTGGCATCGATGGTGCCTATAAAATTGGTGCCTGCCGTGGTGTTTGTATTGCCCGTAATTTTCCAGAATGTAGAGTCTAAAAATCCGGCTGAACTAATGTTTAGCGTACCTGTTGGGTCAGCAGTTACAAACCTGTTGCCGATACCGGTAAGAGTTGAAGAACGAATATTGCCAATAACATCTAATTTTTGAATAGGCGTACTGGTTCCTATACCAACATTTTGTGCGTTCGTTAAAAGCACCAAAAGCAATCCGTAAAAGGTGAATAGAATTTTTTTCATTGTGGGTGAGTTAAAATTATAATCTTCAAATTTATGACAATCAAAGGTAATAACCAATAGACCACTGCTATTTCTGTACTCTTAAATGCTTGTAATGTTTCAGTCATTTTTAAGATAGATTACCAAATCCTCATTTCATGCAGTGTTTTTAATTTTATTTTCGCGCCAAATGATAAAAATGAAAAAACTACTGTATTTACTTGCTATTGCCTTTTGCCCATTATGTTTTGTTGAAGCACAAACAGCAGACTCGCTGGAAAGCAAGCACTTATCAAACATTAAACAACTAACCTTTGGGGGAGATAACGCAGAAGCCTACTTTAGTTTTGACAGCAAAAGCCTAACCTTTCAATCCAATAACAAAGCCTGGGAAGTATCATGTGACCAAATCTTTTTGATGCTTCTTTCTGAACAAAAAGATGGAAAGG
>JAYTNW010000179.1:0-6087 GCA_043748115.1 Bacteroidota bacterium
GGGAAGAAAATATTTGCTGATGAATAAAGGTAACTGAGTAAGTAAAATCTGTTTTAAGAAGGCATGGTAGCAAATGGTTATCAAAAAAGCCATGGGTAAATCAAATAGCAATACTCCTTTTAAGGTATGGCTGATAACACTTCGGGTAAAAATGTTTACGCAATATTCCACATCAGGCACAATGCTGCCGATGATAAGGCCTGTTAGCGATACATACTTTTTACAATAACGGTAAAGCGGAATAATTACTGCCGGATGTGCTAAGGTAAATGGCATGAGTAAAGTACGATTTACAGTTTTAGATTTGCTAACGAGGATGCATTACTGCAAGTGAAAAATAAAACCACATCAAATTTGCTTATGGGAAATGGGAAAATATAAATCAGTTGTTGAAGCCGGGAAATATTCTGTTCACAATTTTTATTTTTCAATTCTCTCCTCAATTATTTCCTGCATTTCTAGTTGCATTTTTTTTGCTTCAGCGTTTGCTTTATCGGCAAAGTCAAATCCGTTGCTTGCATAAATAATTTGCCTGGAGGAGTTTACCAAGAGCCCTATATCTTTTGTTAATCCGTATTTACAAACGTCTTTTAAGCTTCCGCCTTGCGCACCAACGCCCGGCACCAAAAGAAAATGTTCAGGAGCATGTTTACGGATCTGTAACAGCATTTCTGGCCGTGTGGCACCTGCAACAAACATTAAGTTTTCTTTTGACGCACGTTTAACAAACGTTTTTAACACTGTTTCATAAAACAATCCATCCCCTTGAGGTAACAATTGAAAATCTTCAGCGCTTTTGTTTGACGTTAATCCCAATACAATACTCCACTTGTCCTTATAGTTTAAAAAGGGCTCCAGGGAATCATATCCCATGTAAGGTGCAATGGTCACCGAGTCGAAACCATAATGATCGTAAAAACTTTTTGCATACATTTCAGCGGTGTTACCAATGTCGCCACGCTTGGCATCGGCAATGGTAAATGCTCTTCCGTTAAGGTGTTTCATTGTTTTTTCCAAGCTGGTTAATCCAGAAGGCCCTTGTGCCTCATAAAAAGCAAGGTTAGGTTTGTAGGCAACTGCATAGTCAAGTGTTGCGTCAATGATGCATTTGTTGAATTCAAAAACAGGATCATCACTTTGCGACAACAAATGAGCAGGTATCTTAGTTGGATCCGTATCGAGTCCTACACATAAAAAAGATTTTTTTCTTTTTATTTCAGCAACTAAGTTGGCGTAATTCATAGGTTTAAAATATTACGCCAATGAGGCCTCTTTCATCTTCTCAGCATTTTCTGCAAGTTGTAATGCTTCAATAAATTCATGGATGTCGCCATTCATGAACTGCGGAAGATTGTGTGTGCTTAATCCTATGCGATGATCGGTAACGCGGCTTTGCGGATAGTTGTACGTGCGGATTTTTGCTGAGCGGTCACCGGTAGAAACCATTGTTTTTCTTCGCGAAGAAACTTCTGTTTGATGCTTCAGCAATTCTATTTCATACAACTTAGCTCGCATCATATTTAATGCGCGTTCGCGGTTGCCGTGTTGCGATCGTTCAATTTGACAAGTTACCATAATGCCTGTTGGCTTATGTGTAAGCTGTACTTTGGTTTCTACTTTATTTACATTTTGCCCACCTGCACCACTGGAGCGAGAGGTTTGAAATTCAAGGTCAGCGGGGTTAATAATTACATCCACTTCATCAGCTTCGGGTAAAACCACCACTGTTGCTGCAGAGGTATGTACACGGCCCATTGTTTCTGTATCGGGTACTCGCTGTACACGATGCACACCGCTTTCGTATTTTAGTGTTCCGTAAATATCTGTTCCTGAAATTTCGATTACCACCTCTTTATAGCCACCAACTGTTCCTTGGCTCTCATCAACCACCTCTGTTTTCCAGCCTTGTTTTTCAAAATAGCGCATGTACATCCTAAAAAGGTCGCCTGCAAAAATGCTGGCCTCGTCACCACCTGTTCCTGCACGTATTTCCATAACGGCATTGCGCTCATCCTCCGGATCCTTAGGAATAAGTTGCATACGGATGTGCTCTTCCAACGCGGTTTTTTCTGCTTCCAGAATTTCCATTTCTTCTTTAGCCATTTGCCTCATATCGGCATCTTTCTCCGTGTTTAACACCTGATAAGCTTGCTCATGATTGTTCAACACACGTTTGTATTTATCGTAGGTTTCTACCACTTCTTGCAAATCTTTGTATTGTTTGCTCAGTGCCAAAAACCTCTTCATGTCGTTGGTGGCATTAGGGTCGCTCATTTGCTGCCCAATCTCTTCATAACGATGGGTGAGCGACTCTAATTTCTCTATTATTTCCTGCGTTGTCATTGAGGTGCAAAAATAGAGGTTTAGGCGATAGCCTGACGAGGAAAAACAATGAAATAAAACAGAAAAATCGCAGTGCGGAGAAACTAACTTTTGTTAAACTTCTTTATGTAGTTGCCATTTTCTGTTCTAAATAAGGTAAAATACATTCCTATAGTAAAAAGTGTTGCATCCGGCAATATTCGAATAAAACTCAATGCTGCTGAAATCACTTTTTCTTTAATTGCTTCCCCAAATCCCGAGCGTGTAGCCATGTGGAAGCGTTGTAGATACTCTTTAAAATAATTTGCGATTTGCGGTTATCGCCTGTTATGCCAATGCTAAATCCGAAAAAGCATTTTTTGCAACATGGGTAATTTTAATTTTGCTAAGGGTGTAAATCGCCAAGCATTTTGCAGTTTTTATAAGAATGTTGTATTCGCAAAAAAGGGGCCTTCGCCCCTTTCTCCTTAACTAAACTAACCCTATGAAAATATTTTTAAAATGCTGTTAATTGCACTCCCATGGTCCAAGGATGTAATTCAGGTCCTTTTTCGCTTTTAAACAACTCCGAAAGCGCATAGTTTGCAAAAACCGTAAACTGTCTGTAACCCAAGCGCAAAGTGGCATCGTAACGCAGGGGCTCAATGTTAAAATCATCGTAGTTTTTATCTTTCTTTTTATCACCATTCTCATTGTAAACTATTTTGGTGTGTGAACCAAGGCGATAACCAAATATTACGCCTGTGGTCAGGTGAAATGCTTTTTTGGGATTTTCGCTAGTGTTAATGGTGAGCAACACTGGAACGGTAGCATAGCTTACCACTAATTTGTTTTTGCGATGGTTAATGGTGTCAATGGAATAGAGTAGGGTGGGTGCATCGGCTTCCAGTTTAATATTCTTGCGGAAGCGGTAGTTGTTATACGATAAACCGATCCCTGTTGAAGCCAGCACATAGTGCTTATAAAGTTTAAACTCCTTTTCATAAAAGTTAAAATGTACGGCAATAGATTTTTCAGTGATCAGCTCCAGATCAGAGTTTACGTCTTCAATATTTTTGCCATCACTGGTTACCAATCCGTTAAAGCCCAATTCGAAACCGGCCCAGTTGCCGCCTGTTTTTTTAGGCTTGGCAGGAACAGATTTGCGCATCAATTCCAGTTCAAGGCTGTCGGTTAAAGGGCTTAGCTGTCCCAGCCCGGTAATCTCTTGGGCTACATTTTTAGGTGAGCCTTTGTAATATACTTTGCCAGTTCCGGTAATGCTGGCGTTAATGTTTTCGCTGGCGTTAATGGTGGCAATGCCTGTTCCGCTAATGTCAACACTGGTGTTTTGTGTTTCTAGTCCCGAGGCAAACAATTTTCCCGAACCAGAAATATTGGCTTTTAACGACTGTGCTTTGCCGCTCAACGTCATTTTGCCAACACCGCTGATGTCCGATTTAACTTGGTCAGTCACCAAAGGCAAATGCATGGAACCACTTCCTGAAATGCCAAGGATCAGGTTTGAAGCTCGCAAGGTGTCTTCTGATTTTAAGGTGCTGGTTCCGCTTACTTCTATGGTGTTGAGATTTTTGGCATAAACGGTAATCGTGTTGCCGGCTCCGTCTATAATCAAGGACGAACCTTCCAGTTGCCAATTTACAGTATTAGACGGATTTCCATTTTCAAATGAAATAGCGTTTTTGTCAGAAGGCTTTAAATTTACTTTAACAGCACCACGTAATTCCAGTTTTGTAAAATCCTGTAAAAGGTTTTCGGTTTGTTGTGCTTGGCTGTAAAAGGTTCCTGCTGCTAAAAGGGCGGTTGCAATTGCTTTAATGCTTTTCATACAAATGATTTTTGCTTGTTTAAGAATAAGACGGCCACTTGTGGGTAAAAGTTACAGGCAAAGTTACAGGCAAAGCAAAATAATGACAAAATTAAAGAGAATAAAATATAGGCCCTAAGTAGCCGATTTAAAAATGCAGCTACTTAAAGGTGGACAGAATTAACTGGATATAGTATAAACAAAAACACAGTATAAAATAAGAACTTGACAGCCTGCCCGACCGCAGTGGCTGGGCGGTGAAAAGAGATAGACAATGTTAATTTGTGGGTTGTAAAATATGCCGTGGTTTTATAAATTAATAATGGTTATTTGTTAAAGACTTCAAAATACTCTTTAAAAATATAAATTCTACTTCTCGACTCACTGCCTATTTGTGTCAGTATACCTAATCTTACAAAATCATCAATTAATTTATAAGACGAAACAGATGATAGTCCTGTGATGGAAGCAACCCTATCAGGCCGTATAACCGGATCTATGAATGAAGCTTGTAATAACTTTTGAGCTGACGACATTTTTTTTCCAAGCGTGGTTATTCTGTTTTGTTCGCAATCTTTTTTTAGCTCCAATATATTTTTAAGTCCCTTAATGGCTTTTTTCGAGGTTTCTATTATCCCTGTTAGAAAAAACGCTATCCAGGTTTTTAAATCGTTTTTTAGCCTAACTGCTGTTAAATAGTCATAGTAATTGTTTTTGTTTTTCTCAAAAAAATCAGACAGATACAAAACAGGTTTGTTAAGAATTTTTGCATGGATAAAATATAATGTAATAAGAAGCCTTCCTATCCTTCCATTTCCATCTAAAAAAGGGTGAATAGTTTCAAATTGATAATGTGCTAAAGCTGCTTTTACCACATGAGGAAGCCCTGTATTACTGCTATGTAAAAATTTTTCTAAATCGCCCATTAAATCATTTATCTGATCATAAACAGGAGGTATAAAACCTGCGTTATTTAAATTAGTGCCTCCTATCCAGTTTTGACTGGTTCTGTATTCTCCAGGCATTTTATGCATTCCTCTTACGCCTTGGAGCAATATTGCATGTGAGTCTTTTAATAACCTACCTGACAGCGGCAGTTTTTCCAAGGATTGAATGGAGTTATTCATAGCGTCAATGTAGTTGTTCACTTCTCTCCAGTCATTTCTTTTTTCAGGATTAATTTCTTCTTCTCTTAATAATGCCTCTTTTAGGTTGGTTTGAGTACCTTCAATCCTACTCGAAACAGTAGCTTCTTTAACAACATGAAGCCTAATAAAGTGCTGTACATCGGGAACTAAATTTGAGTATGCATTTAACTCCCCAAGCTTTAGGTTAGCTTCCTCCAACAAAGTCATTAATGAAGATTCATCAAATTGAAACTTTTGATTAATTTTTTCAGGTTGAAATGCCTTGTACCCACTTGGAGTTGTTACGAAAGTGCCTGATTTAAAATGCATTATATTTTTAAATTTAAGCAAAGTTAAATAACTTTTCTCTTATTTAAGTTTACCCGCACTAAAGTTAAATAACTTTTTCCTTATTTAAGTTAACTTAAATAAGGAAAATAAGCATTTTGGTATGTGAATTTACTGCTTTACAAATTTTGCACGGCTAACTTTTGAACCTGATTGCAGCTGCATAAATAAACACCGTTAGGGAAGTTTAACGTTTTAAGTTTAAGGTTTAAAGTTGTTACCTCTTGCGCTAAAACCTCATTAACCATTACATCAAAAACAGTAAGCCCCACCTGGCCTCCCCAAAGAGGAGGAATAGATATATTTATTTCATCTTTTGCGGGGTTGGGATATAATTGAATATTGTTTGTTGATGATTGAATATTGGAAATTCCTTTTGTGGTGTCGGGGTATAGTTTTACAAGCCACATATCCCAGAGTCCATTATTATTTTCTATCTTATCGCCCGAAAGGTTCGACTGTGAATCGCCACCGCAAATAAAG
>JAYTNW010000180.1:0-3597 GCA_043748115.1 Bacteroidota bacterium
TAACAACACCATCTGAGCAACTCCATTTCTCCTTGCTACCGTTGCAAACTGTAAAGGAATTTCATAGTCAATATGCATTTGCCTTTGCTTTGAACCAGCTGCATTAAGCGTGGTTCCAATGCAGCAAAACAAAACATCTCCTTTTACAGATATTGCTACATCCTCTATTTTATTAAAATCAGTGATAACTTCTTTTAATTTAGGATGCACCATTCCTGTTGCCTTACGAACAAATATTACAACTTCTGTATAGTCCTTGTCCATCAACAGGATTTGTAACAGGTCTTTTCCTGTTGCCCCTGTAGCTCCAATGATTAATGCTTTCATAATTTATTGTTGTTGCATTTTATATCAATAATAAAAAACAGTAAAGATAGTTTTCAATCTTTCCTTTAAAGTATTGCGCCACGTACCGCTGCTACATGCAATAATTGTTCATTTTCATTAGTATTACATTTTCAAAAAATCTTTTTTGCAGAAGAGGTGTTTTAACTATTTAAATATAAACTGATGGACATATTCATTGCTGTTATAAGTATTCTACTTGCCGTTGTTGGAGTTGCTGGTTGTGTTTTTCCCGGTTTGCCCGGACCTCCCTTCAATTATGTTGCACTCACACTTCTTTATTTTCGATTTGGTTCTTTCTCCGCTTCGTTTATGTGGGTTTGGTTGGGTATTGTTATCATTATTTCCATTCTTGATTATTATATACCCATCTGGACGGCAAAAAAATATGGCGCAACTAGGAGTGGTATCATCGGAAGTATTATCGGCATGTTGGCCGGGATGATCTTTACTCCAATTGGGATGATAGCCGGTACAATCATTGGAGCTATTGCAGGCGATATGATGGCGGGCAAAACAAGTAAAGAGGCGATGAGATCGGGCATGGCAACATTTTTTGGCACCATTGCTTCTATTGGATTGAAACTGGTGTTTGCAGGGGTAATGTTTTATTATGCCCTTAAGGCTGTTATCACCTACTTCTGATCAATAACTTAACTAAGCGTTTATGTTTACATTTGTGGTATCATATTAATAATTATAAGAGTTGAAAGCAGTTGTAAAAAACAGGGAAATAAAAATTGATTTCGATAAAGTGAACAATACGGTTCATATCAACGGGAAGGTAATGGATGCAGATGTTGTTAAAACATCTACGGGTAGTTTTCATGTGTTAAGCAATAACCAATCTTTTAATGCCGAGGTTTTGGAGGTAAATGAAACCGGAAAAGAAATGATCATTCGCATTAACGGTAACAAGTACACGGTTAACCTTCATGACAAATATGATGAACTGCTTCACCAGCTTGGAATGGATAAAATGGTGGCTGCAAAAGTAAACGACCTTAAAGCTCCAATGCCTGGACTGGTGCTTGAGGTGTTGGTGCAGGAGGGGCAGCAAATAAAAAAAGGAGACAACCTTGTGGTGTTAGAGGCCATGAAGATGGAAAATAACCTTAAAGCCGTTGCTGATGCTACTGTTAAAAAAGTGAAAGTTGCTAAAGGTGACAGGGTTGAGAAAAATGAAATCATGATAGAGTTAAGTTAATCAATATTCAAATGAAAAGCAGGAGAGAATTTATTAAACAGACTTCGTTGTTGGCAGGCTCCATGGCATTTTTAAGCATTAGAGGCAATGCCTTTGCCGATGTGTTAAATGATAAGGACAAGTTTTTCTTGCCTAAGCTTGATTATGGTTACAATGCATTAGAGCCGTATATTGATGCAGTAACGATGGAAATACATCACAGCAAACACCACCAGGCTTATGTAGATAAATTGAATGATGCATTAAAGGCCAACAAAATACAAGGGGTAACTTTAAAAGATATTCTTGCCAATACGTCAAAATATCCTGCCTCCATTCGTAACAATGCAGGCGGACATTATAATCACAGTTTTTTTTGGAAGCTTATGAGCCCAAATGGTTCAAAAGAGCCATCACCTGCCCTTGCAGAAGCCATAAGTTCTTCATTCGGCAGCATTGATAATTTTAAAACAGCGTTTAACGATGCCGCCAAAGCACGTTTTGGATCAGGGTGGGCATGGCTGATAAAAAACAGCGATGGAAAATTACAAATCCTATCTACTCCAAATCAGGATAATCCGCTAATGGACATTGCCGAAGTAAAAGGAACTCCTGTTCTTGCATTGGATGTTTGGGAGCACGCCTATTATTTAAAATATCAAAATATGCGTGCTGATTACATTAATGCTTGGTGGAAGGTATTGAATTGGCAGGAAGCAGACAATAATTTTCTGGCAAAGTAATTTTAGTTTGCACTGATGCCTTTCTCCTCCAGTTTTTGAAGGATAATTTTCATGGCCTCATAGTCAAGCATTAAAGTGCGGTCGTCTTCTTTGTTAGATAAATAGGTTTCGAGTTGTGCTTGACGCTGATAAGGCAGTAATGACCTCATTTGAGTCACCAGCAAACTTCTTTTCTCTTTTAGTAAAATGAGCTTGGTCATTAATTGCTCAGGGTCGTTTTTTCTTAAAGAATCAGGTAATGTTTTAGGATCTACTTGGTTTAACTTCCCGCTGCGTGACTTTATCAAATCCACCAAGTCCCATTCGTTTTGTTTGCCTTGATTGTTGTCAGAAATTTTATTGTAAAGCATGGCCTCAAAAGTACCCTTACCGGAAGCAAGCGCATTTTTTTCATTGTTGAGCATCGCTTTATATCTATCTGAACCGTTTTTTCCGTAATATATATAGGTGCTGCTTAACTCACGAGCCAATTGCTTAAGCCTGTCAAAATTTTCCACGCTACTGTAATCAACCATTCTTTTATGAATCTTAATGTCAACAGCGTTTCCTCCCGTTTGCTTTGCAATTTCTTTCCATCCCGGAAAATCTTTTGCCCGCAGGCTACTGTGGCAGTAAAACGACTGCACATTTATTCCTTTTTTTATTGCCAGCTCATAAGATTCTCTAAAATTAAAAGCCCCTAAACCAACGGATCCGTTTCCTACCAAAAATATCTGGCGAACAGCATTATCTGCCTTCGACCAATCTAAGAGCTCTAATGAAGCACGTATAGCCGCTCCCACAAACTGATCACCTTTCTCAATATTGGGGCGTATTTTATAAAGCTCGCTGGCTAAAAAATCAACATCGCTCGTAAGCGGAACCAGCACTTTTACGTATTGGTTATCTGCACCAAAACTTGGCCTCGAAAAACCTACTACAGCAAAGCGAACATCTGGTGATGGCCTTAAACGGGACAATTGATTGTTCATGTCCCAAATTTTATCACGCAAATCATCCACCAACCCATTGGTGCTGGCGCTAAGGTCCATGGTAAAAACAATATCAACCGGTACCAAGCTTTGGTATTTTGCACTTGTTTGGGTGCTGATTAATAGCAACATGATGAGTAAATTGTTCATCAATTTTTTCCCAAACGCGCCCAATTTTATTTTATACATAATTAATTTAAGCAAAATAAACGATATTCATATTGGTTCTTTTCGTTCTTACATCGTAATTTTGAACATTACTATGTTTATGAACAATACAAATATTGAGCTATTAAAGGGCAGGTGGTACTCGCTATTACGGCAACTGAACGAAACCTTTGGTGAAGAGCCG
>JAYTNW010000181.1:0-4177 GCA_043748115.1 Bacteroidota bacterium
ATATTTTTAAAAACAGCCTTCCCCAGCGGAAACACAGGAAAGCCTATTGATGGGTTAAAATAAAAGTGCCTATTGATGTTTTGTTTTACTGTTGAAAACCGGCTGCTATGGCCTGCTTATAAAAAGTAGAGATGAACACACGATCCAGCATGTTACCAACTTCGAAATCATCGCTGCCGGCTGATTCATGTATTTTATCTTCCTCACCGGAGGGGCAAGAGATTTTGAGCTTTTGGATTAATGCAAGCCTTTTTTCAAGATTAGCATTTACTACCTCTTCAAGATTTACCTCCATACCTTGAGTAGAAGAACGTGTTGGCCGCACCGCAGCAAGTTTTGATGACGGATAGTTTTCTTTGTAAGTAACCACATCCCAGGTTAGCCTTTTAGCCGCATAATGCTCTGACAGTTTATAGCGCAACCGCGAATAAAAATATCCGCTATAGGTTGTTGATGCATTGTCATCCGTTTCCAGCATGGCTTTTAAGCGTTCCATCCCCGTTTTACCGTAAGGTATAAAGGTGGTATTTATAGAATCATTGATTGAAGCAAGCAAAGTCTGATCAACCTGTGTCCTTATGAGAGGCATTCTTTTGTCAATGGTTATTTCAAAGCATTCGCCACCGGTATTGGCAGCAATTTGTTGCCACCCTGGCAGCTCCTTTTGGCGCAACTGCTTAAGGCTTTTTACGCAATACACCGTATTCACAATTATATTTTGCTCTTTGGCTTCCTCGTAAAGTTTATGCAAATCATAATTCCCTAAATTCACCATTCCGTTACCCATGACGTACATCATTTTTACCGCTCCAGGTCTTGTACTCCAGGTCATTTCGTGAATGCCTGAACCTAACGCTGCTCCCACAAATTGCACCCCACTTTCTACATAGGGTTTAATTTTAAAGAGCTCGCCTGAAAGTTTATCGTAATCATCCGTTAGGTCACTAATTACTTTTACGTAACCGCTACCATCCGAAAAGGAATACCTAGAAAAACCGATTATGCCTATGCGTACCACGGGTTTTGGAGTAAACATTTGCCATTGATTAATAACATCCCACATTTTATCGCGGAAGTTTTCTACGAGTCCATTGGTACTGCCACTAAGATCCATACAAACCACTACATCTACCTGGCGCTGTTGCTGACCGTAAGAATGTTGGCTTAACAAATTAAAAAGCAGTACGAAATATAAAAGCCTGCGAGAAATTTTTTTCGCGAAAAATTTATTAAAAGTGCTCATCTGATAGTATTATGTCTATTTTGATTGTTTACGCACTTGTTCTTAAAATGGTTACTCTTTAAAGTAAACACAGTTTTAAACATAGTAAAAATAAGAATTCAGAAAAAGAGAAATGAGAAATTTTAAGAGCTATCTTACAATATTACTCGGGGCTTAAATTCTATATAACGAGACTTGAATTGTTAATAATTTTGTCTATCTTTGAGCCTGAGAGCCTTATTTATTTTATGACCTGCATAAAAAAACCATTTTCATTCGTAGAATTACGTCTAACAATGCCATCTTTTAATTTTAAATCGTGGAAGTTGTTATGTTTTTGCTGCCTATTTTTTTTAGCTAAAACAACTGAAGCATATTCTTACAAATCGCTGTACAACAATGCTTTACCGCCTCCAACCCTTACCTCTACTTTATCTAACTATAACGGTTTTAATATTAGTTGTACCGGTTTAACGGATGGTGTTATAGACATTACTCCAAGCGGTGATTTTCCCTTTACCTTTTTGTGGTCGAATGGCGCAATCAGTGAGGATATTAGTGGCTTAGCAGCGGGAGCATATTCTGTTACAGTTACTGATGTAAATGGATTTACGGCTTCTGAAACTTTTATTTTGTCAGAACCTTTACCGATTACAGATCAAAACACTGTTTTTCAAAATGTTAACTGCTTCAATGAAAGCAATGGCGCTATTGACAAAACCTTTGCTGGTGGGGTTATTCCTTACACTTTTTTGTGGTCTGACAATTCAATAAATGAAGATTTATCTGGTGTTTTTGCTGGAATATATGAAGTAACTGTAACCGATGCCAACGGTTGCACCGCAAATTTTAACAACCAAGTCATAACGCAGCCTGATTCTATTCAGCTTTCTGCTACTGTAACATCATTTTCATGTGGGCAAGCCAATGGAGCCATTGATTTAACAGTTTTAGGTGGAGTTGGTGGTTTAAGTTATATCTGGTCAAATGCAGAGATTACGGAAGATATACAATTTCTTGCGATGGGCTCCTATACTGTAACGGCTACCGACTTAAATTCATGCAGTGCCAGTGCAGATTTTACTGTAACAGGAACTGATAACCCAGTAATTTTAAGTGACTCTGTGCTAACAGCGTTTTGTGATGGAGGCACTACAGGGGCTATTTTTATTACAGCTACAGGAACAGCAACACTAACCTATGCATGGTCGGGTGGAGAAACAACTGATGATATTACAGCATTGACACAGGGAAACTATACCGTTACAGTAACAGATGGAAACAGTTGCTCCGTATCACAAACTTTTTTCGTTGCCGGAACGTCCAATCCCAGCATCCTTACTGATTCGATATTGAACCCACTTTGCAACGGGGGCAGTGATGGCGGCATTTTTATTGAAACCGTGCCTTTATCTTCCTCTATTTTATGGTCAACAGGAGCAATAAGTGAAGATTTAGATAACCTCACGGCAGGAAATTACAGTGTTACAGTTATCGATGCCAATGGATGTAGTTCAAATACTTCATTTTCTATTACGGATGCGCCTTCTATTAACATCAATGCTGGAGCGGGAACAACGGTGATTTTAAGTTGTTTTGGCACAAACGATGGAATAATAAATATTGATGCTTTAGGCGGAACCGGAGCCTTGACTTTCATTTGGTCAGGAGGGCAAACATCACAAAACATAAGCGCATTATCAGCAGGAAATTACACAGTTACTGCAACAGACGCAAACGGATGCTCTAATAGCAACAATTTTTCTATCACTTCACCTTCTGCAATAAATGTGAGTGTACAAAGTCTAACCAATGCTTCCTGCTTTGGTAGTGCAAATGGCGCCATCAATATTTCAGCTTTAGGCGGAACAGGAAATTTAGGTTTCGTTTGGTCTAATGGTGCGGTAACGGAAGATGTTTCTGGACTCTCATCAGGAAATTACACGGTAACAGTTACTGACGCAAACGGATGCGCTAACAGCAACAGTTTTTCTATCACTGCACCTTCTGCAATAAATGTGAGTGCACAAAGCCTAACCAATGCTTCTTGCTTTGGCAGTGCAAATGGTGCTATCAATATTTCTGCTTTAGGTGGATCAGGAAATTTAGGTTTCGTTTGGTCAAACGGTGCGGTAACGGAAGATGTTTCTGGACTCTCAGCAGGAAATTACACGGTAACAGTGACTGACGCAAACGGATGCGCTAACAGCAACAGTTTTTCTATCACTGCACCATCTGCAATAAATGTAAGTGCGCAAAGCCTAACCAATGCTTCCTGCTTTGGCAGTGCAAATGGTGCCATCAATATTTCTGCTTTAGGTGGAACAGGAAATTTAGGTTTCGTTTGGTCAAACGGTGCGGTAACGGAAGATGTTTCTGGACTCTCATCAGGAAATTACACGGTAACAGTTACTGACGCAAACGCATGCTCTAACAGCAACAGTTTTTCTATCACTGCACCATCTGCAATAAATGTAAGTGCGCAAAGCCTAACCAACGCTTCCTGCTTTGGCAGTGCAAATGGTGCCATCAATATTTCTGCTTTAGGTGGATCAGGAAATTTAGGTTTCGTTTGGTCAAACAGTGCGGTAACGGAAGATGTAATCAATATTGCTGCAGGAGTTTATTCGGTAACTGTTAACGATGCCAATGCCTGTTCTGCAACTGCGAATTATACCATTTCACAACCGTCAGAAGTTACCATTTCTATTAACAGCACTGCCAGTGTTTCTTGCTTCGGTGGCAACAATGCATCTATTGATATAAGTGCCACTGGAGGCACGGGGGGGTACAGCTACACTTGGTCAAACGGATCAACACAACAAGACGTAAGTTCATTGTCAGCAGGAAACTATACAGTTACAGTAACCGACATTAACTCATGTTCTAAAGGCAGAAGTTTTACTGTTGGTCAGCCAGCAGACATCAACATAGGATTGGTGAACAGGAAAGACG
>JAYTNW010000182.1:0-11108 GCA_043748115.1 Bacteroidota bacterium
AAGTAGAAACCTCTGTGGATGATCTTGCAGTGCTTTTTGATTTTTGTAAAGAGGGCGATGTTCAGGAAAAGGAGGTAGAGGTTCAGGAAAAGGAAGCCTTGCTATTGTTAGAGGCGCTCGAGTTTAAAAATATGCTCAGCGGTGAAGAAGATTCATTGAGTGCTGTTTTAACCATCAATTCAGGAGCCGGAGGTACAGAAAGTTGCGATTGGGCCGGTATGCTCATGCGAATGTACATCCGCTGGGCGGAACGCATGAACTTTAAAATTAACGAAATTGATAGACAGGATGGTGATATAGCAGGCATTAAGTCAGTAACCTTGGAGATAGAAGGTGATTTTGCTTATGGCTATTTAAAAAGTGAAAGCGGAGTACATCGCCTGGTACGCATATCTCCTTTTGATGCCAATGCTAAACGACATACTTCCTTTGCCTCGGTGTTCGCCTATCCGTTGGTTGATGATAGCATAGAAATAGAAATAAAAGACGCTGACCTGGAAATGCAAACCTCTCGATCGGGTGGCGCTGGGGGGCAAAACGTGAATAAGGTAGAAACCAAGGTTCAGCTTAAACACTTACCAACAGGAATTGTGGTAGTATGCCAGGTGGAACGTTCGCAAAGTGGAAACCGTGAGCGCGCCATGCAAATGCTACGGTCACAGTTATATGAGTTGGAGTTGCGAAAACAAAATGAAGCGAAAGCCGCTACCGAAGCCGGGAAGAAAAAGATTGAATGGGGCTCTCAAATTCGGAGCTACGTTTTTCATCCTTATAAAATGGTAAAAGATTTGCGCACAGATTGTGAAACCTCAAATGTGCAAGCCGTAATGGATGGCGACTTGGAAGAGTTTATGAAAGCTTTTTTAATGGAATTTGGTGTGCGCAACTAAAAACATGTGCCGTAGCGGAAAAGAAATCAAGTTGATTTTTTAAGCACAATTCGAAATGTTGTTCCCTTATCGGCTTCAGAGCTTTTTACAAAAATGTGGCCATCATGGTATTCTTCAATGATGCGCTTGCTGAGGGAAAGCCCTAGTCCCCAGCCGCGTGTTTTAGACGTGTAGCCTGGCTTAAAAACTGTTTTAAATTTTGATTTAGCAATTCCTTTTCCAGTATCGGCAATATCTATATACACAAACTGCTGCTGGTCCAAAAGGTGAATGTTTATTTGTCCATCGCCTTCCATTGCGTCCACTGCATTTTTAAACAAGTTTTCAAGTACCCATTCAAACAACGGCACGTTAAGAGGGGCAAATACCTGATGTGAGTGGCTATTAACAATATTAAAACTTACTTTAGAAGAAGTACGGGTTCTTATGTAAGAAATTGAATTTTCAATCACCTCCACCACATTCTCTTTTTTAAGCACGGGCGCTGAACCTATTTTAGAAAAACGTTCAGTAATAGTGTTAAGGCGATTGATGTCTTTTTCTAATTCAAGAATGTGGTTGCTATCACCATCCCTTATTTTAAAATATTCTACCCAAGCCATGAGCGATGAAAGTGGTGTTCCCAACTGATGTGCTGTTTCCTTGGCCATACCCACCCACACTTGGTTTTGTTCAGCCCTACGCGATGTGCTGAAGGCAAGGTAAGAAACCAAAAGGAACAAAGAAATAATGCCTAATTGAAAATAGGGGTAATAGCGAAGCTGGTAAAGCAAATCAGAGTCTTCGTAATAAACAAGATTTTTTTGTTTGTTATCAAATAAAACTTCAATGGGTTGGTGGCGTGATTTCATTTTAGCCAGCTCATGTTTAAGATAACTGGGGTCAGCAGATTTTGTAGTGTCTAAGTTTTTAAAAGAAACAATGTTTTCTTTATCGTCCACAAGGATGGCAGGTACAGTGTTGTTATCCTGCAACACATTAAGTGTAAAACTTACATCACCTGATTCAACAGAAATATCGCCCATTTGGCGCAATGCCTGTGCCCACAACTCAACCTTTTTTCGCTCTTCTTCGGCAAGTTTTTTAACCAGATTGTTAGTGTACCATAAAGATACCATACCAATCAGCAAAGCTGCGGCCAAAAGAAATAGTTTCCAACGCTGTTTTTGTGTGTAAATATTCACCCCTTTAAAAGATAGGAACCCTTAATGTTTAGATTATAATGCAAAAAATCAATTTGTAAAGGTGTTTTCGATAGATGATGATGAGAGGTTGAAGGTACAATATTAAAGTTTTTATGTGTAGCCACAAAAATGATTTGGCTTACTTTGATGTTTTAGGTTGTCTAATAAGCATGCCAGCACCGTTTTGGCCTGTATTTAAACCTCTTTAAACGAGGCAGATATACTTATTTAAAAAAGATTTCCCAACCGATGCAACCCTTCCTTTTACTTTTGCATCTATAAACAGTGAAGGGCACTCATGCACATTGATGAAATCATACAAGGCTGTAAAGAACGCAACGGCCGGGCACAAAAAAAGCTGTATGATATTCATGCATCAAAAATGATGGGTCTTTGCCTGAGGTATTGCAAGGACGAGGAGGAAGCCAAAGATTTGTTGCAGGAGGGCTTTATTAAGGTGTTCGAAAAAATTTCCACTTATCGTGGAGAAGGTTCTTTGGAAGGATGGATTAAAAGGGTTTTTATAACCACGGCATTAGAAAAACTGAGAAAAAAATCTTTGGTTTTTGAACGCCTTACTGATGAAAACCTTAGTGAATTAAGCCCTGTGGCTTTGGACAATAAACTGGAAGCAAAAGAATTACTTCAGCTTATCAGGCAATTGCCGGACGGTTATAGGGTGGTGTTTAACCTTTATGCAATTGAGGGTTTTACCCATGTTGAAATTGCGGGGAAACTCAATATTTCAGCAGGCACCAGCAAATCACAATATGCCCGTGCAAGGCAACACCTTCAAAAACTGATTACAACAGAAAAAGTAAAATGACAGACAACAACAATATAGAAAGCTTTTTTAAAAATACGCTTGCCGAATACGAAGCTCCCGTAGATTCGTCTTTGTGGAAAGGTATTGAGGAGGTTGTAAGTCAGCCGGCTGGTGTTTCATCTGTTGCCGGACAGGCTGCTGTGGGGAAAACAGTTGCAATATCAAAAATTTTAATTGCTGCCGCTTCTGTATTGGTGGCTGGTGTGATGGGCTATGCTTTATTAAATAGCAATAGTGATACTCTTGTTCAGCAAAATGTGAATGAAAACACCACAGTAAATGAAAAAAATTCCGTTTCGGAAACCATAGCTCAACCCATTCCGGAAAAGATTGTTACGGAAAAACCAACACGTAGTTCTTCTGATGTTCAGCAATCTTCTCCGGAAATTTTTTCCACTACTTCTTCAATAGAAGAAACGAAGGAACAGGCCCGAGTTTCCTTAGAAACATCTCCATCAACCCCAACGCAAATAATAATTGCCCCGAAGCCATCTGAAATACCCGGATCAGCAAGCACAGCACCATCTACAGTATTGCCGGTTGAACAAAACAAATTACAACAAACGCCCAGTGCTAAAGTAGAAGAAGACAAAGAAAAAAAGGCACAAGATGTAAAGGAAGATCCTGCGAAACCAAATGTTGCACTAACTTTGTCAGGCTTGGATAAACAAGCTTTTACACCTAACGGAGATGGCAAAAACGATGCTTTTTCCATCAATGATGAAGCACTTCAAACAGTTAATGTGAAAATTTACCATTCAGGAACGCACAAGTTAGTGTACCAATGGAATGAAATAGGGGGTAGTTGGAACGGTAACTTTGCAGATGGTAATGAAGCCCCTGCTGGTTTTTACCTAGTGGTGGTAACCGGAACTGGAACGGACGGCCAGAAATATAAACGAACAACGAGCCTTCAACTGATAAGAAGAAATTAAGAAATAAATAAAACAACAAAGTATAACTTTCCTAACAATCAAATTACATGAGAAAAAGTCTATTCAAATTAGCTTGCTTCATGCTGCTATCAGGGATCATGCTCCCGTTTGTCAGCCGTGCATCGCACAACGTGGGTGGTGAGATCACTTACACGTACACAGGTATTCCCAACACGTTTCTGATCACTTACAAGTTTTATCGTGATTGCAGCGGTATTCCTGCTCCTACTCAAATCAGCCTATGCTACTCATCGGTTAATTGTGGGCAAAACGGTACAATAGACTTGTTCCCTATTGCTGGAACAGGAAATGAAATTCCTCCTTCTCCTTGTGTGCCGCCTCCTACTGGAGGTAGTACCTGCAATGGAGGAACAGGATATGGAGTTCAGGAACATATTTTTGAAGCTACCCTGGTTTTACCGATGGAGTGTACAGACTGGAAATTTGATTATTCAGAATGTTGCCGAAATACCATCTCAACAATTCAAGGACAGCCGGGTTTATATCTTTTAACTACACTAAATAATGATAGTTTTCCTACAAACAGTTCTCCTTATTTTACCACAATTCCTGTAACTCAGTTTTGTGTAAATAACCAGTTTTATTTTGACCAAGGAGCGTTTGATATTGATGGAGATTCTTTAGTTTATAGTCTTATTAATGGGCAAGATGCCAATGGAGGATGTCCTTACACTCCATTTGACATTCCTTATGTGGCACCATATTCAGGAATTAACCCACTTCAAACGGCTTCAGGAACTACGATAGACCCGTTTACAGGAGTAATAGCATTTGTACCCACCCTTATCCAAAACGGTGTTATAGCGGTACGTTGCACGGAGTTTGACAGAGCTACCCAACAAATAAAAAGTACGATCAAACGCGAAATTCAGGTGAACGTTGTTAATACCTGTATTATTGCTCCTCCATCATTTGACTCTACATTTCAGGCAAATGGGGTTAACATTGTTATAGACGGAGTTATAAATGCTGCATGTGATGATTCTGTTTTCTATCTCACCCTTAGCCCTCCTATCCAATGCGGATCAATTGTTCCTTCTGATATTCGTTTTACCGATCCTTTTGGTGTTTCAAATCCAGTATCATCAGCAATAGGGATTAACTGTGTAAATGGTTTAACAGATTCCATTCAGGTTACCTTAATCAACCCTATTACGTTAGGAACCTCTTACATCATTACAAAAACAGGATTTGATGGCAACACGTTCCTAAGTGAGTGTGGCTCGCCAATGGCTGAGTTAGATACCTTGTTTATTAACCTAGTTGACTCTAGCGCATATAACTTCCAAGTGAATGATACTGCTGATTGTGCATTTGATTCTTTGGTTGTTTCTTGCAATCAGCAAATCACCTGTGCTTCGCTAGCCGGTGATGGTAGTGAGTTTGTTTTAATAGATGCCAATGGCGATACTATTCCAATTACCGGAACCAACTGTATTGGATTGTTACCTGGTGGATTGTTTAACAATGAGTTTGTTATTTATGCGCAACCGCTTGCAACAACCATTGGCCCATTAACACTTATTGTGAAAGATGGACTTGACACCAACACCTTCTCAAATGCATGCCGCACCTTTGTATTGGAAAACGATACGATTGGTCAAATCTATTTGCGAAACAACATTAACGTTAACTTAGGCAGCGATGTAACTGCATGTGCCAGCGATCCTACTCCTCAGTTAACAGCTGGAGTTTATAACGGTGCCATGTACACCTGGGCGTTAAACGGATCTTCTACGGCAACGGACACTTCTGCTATCCTTGCTACATCTTCAGGGCAATATGTGCTTACGGTTACATCTAGCGCTTCTTGTTTCGGTTCGGATACGGTAGATGTTAACATCCTTGCTGCTCCTGTAGTTAACTTAGGTAATGATGTTACCTATTGTGCCGGTGATCCTATTCAATCCTTAAACGCACAAAATGCTGGTGCTTCTTTCCAATGGTATTTAAACAACAATGCCATTGCCGGAGCAACTGACTCTGTTTACACGCCAACCGCAGCAGGTATTTACTCAGTAGCAGTAAACGTTGGGGTTAATTGCCTAGGCCGCGATACAGTTGAAATTGCTGTGGTAGCACAATTAAACGTTAGTGTTAGTGACCTTGCTTTCTGTGCCGGAAGTGGTGCAACCCTTCAATCCAACTCAGGTAGCCCTGGGGTTACTTACAGCTGGACCTTAAACGGAAGCTCGCTTGCAGGACAAACAGGAACATCTATTCCGGTAAATCAAACAGGAACTTATGCTGTTCAAATTTCAACAGGTAATTGTAGCGCAAACGACTCTGCAAATGTTACAGCCATTGATGTTCCAACAGCAACGCTTAGCAATATTGCACAGTGCGACAACTATCCTACCCTAGATCCTCTTTACCCTATTAACCCCACATACAACACATCCTATGCATGGACATTAGGTGGTAGCTCAACAGGAAGTAACACACCCACACTTGCTACTACACAAAATGGAAACTACACTGTTGTAATTACAAATACTTTTGGTGGTGTGGTTTGTACTGCCACTGCAAGCAGCACGGTTCAAGTAAATCAAACGCCTGTAATTACAGGAATAAGTGATGATGTTAGAATTTGTGTAGATGCTAATCCTACTCCTACCCCTCTTACTGTAACAACCAGTGCTACTGGTGCAACTTATCAGTGGTTATTAAACGGAAACATCATTAACGGAGCCACTAATGATAGCTATACTGCAAATGCAACAGGAACCTATCAGGTAAATGTTATTGGAGCAGGAAGTTGCCAGTCAGATACTTCTGTAAACGTGGTGTTCGGAATAAATCCTGATGTAACCATACAGGACAGTGTAACTGCCGAACAAAGCGAAGTGTTGTTTTGCAAAGGGCAAAATCAACCCAACCTTATATTGGTAACAGTAGTGGAAGGATTAACCTACAATTGGTCATATCTTGGTCTCCCTATCAGCAACAATACCTCTGCAAGTGTAGATAGCATTGGTGTTTACTCGGTTATTGTAACTAATGCTGCCGGATGTTCAGCAACAGATGAAATTGCTGTTGTTCCTGGAATTTGTGATGTAATAGTTCCTAACGTGTTTACGCCTGATGCTGATGGTAAAAATGATACGTTTGAAATACCTAATCTTCTTGATTACGAAGGAAGGAAACTTACCATCTATAACCGTTGGGGTAACGAAGTGTATAAGGCAGATAAATACAACAACAACTGGACAGGTGGTGATTTACCTGCAGGAGTTTACTTCTACTCTTTGGAATTATTCAATGGTATTAAATCAAGCACTAAAAACGGTAACGTGCAGATCATCAAATAAACAAAATGTAATACCTAAAACTTAATTTTAAGAACTGGTATTAAGTTTATAATTTTGCAGGAGCGTTCATCACAGGATGGACGCTCTTGTTTTTTTTACTATCACCTCTATTCAATGAAAGTTACCGACCATTTTAAGCAGGCAAAAAAGACGCTGTTCAGTATTGAGATATTGCCTCCGTTAAAAGGAAAAAGCATACAGTCAATTTTTAATGTTATTGACCCATTAATGGAGTTTAAACCTCCGTTTATTGATGTTACCTATCACAGAGAAGAGTTTGTATATAAAAAGCGCGATGGAGGTTACCTTGAAAAAATATCCATCCGTAAACGTCCCGGCACCGTAGGCATTTGTGCTGCCATTATGAACCATTATAAAACGGATGCAGTACCCCACATTATTTGCGGAGGGTTTACACGCGAAGAAACAGAAAACGCCCTCATTGACCTTAACTTTTTGGGCATTGATAATGTGTTGCTTTTGCGAGGAGATGCTGAAAAAACAGAAGCTCATTTTGTGCCTGAAAAAGGCGGACACAACTATGCCATTGACCTTGTGGAGCAAGCGGTGCAAATGAATAAGGGTAATTTTTTAGATGATGATTTGCGAGGGGTAGAGCCCACCGCCTTCTGCATTGGTATTGCCGGTTACCCCGAAAAACATTTTGAAGCACCCAACTTAAACTCTGACATAAATTATCTTAAAAAGAAAGTAGATGCCGGGGCAGATTACATAGTAACACAAATGTTTTTTGATACGGCTAAGTTTATTAGCTACGTTAATAAATGCAGAGAAGCAGGAATAAATGTTCCGATTATTCCGGGATTAAAGCCATTGACAACAAAAAAACAAGCATCCATTTTACCTAAAACGTTTTTTATAGATATTCCTCAGGAGTTTTTGTTGGAGATTGAGAAATGTAAAACGGATGATGAAGTAAAAAAAGTAGGCATTGAATGGGCCATTCATCAGTCAAAAGAATTAGTGAAATTTGGTGTTCCATGTCTGCATTACTACACCATGGGCAATCCGGATAACATTCGTCAGATAGCAGCAGCAGTTTTTTAAAAATAAAGAAACAATTATTTACTGCGGGCATGACATTGCGCTGGCCGTTTTTTATTTATTAATTTTACAGCGCTAATTTGGTTACCCATGAAAGAAAGTATTTTTGATAATAACGCTGCCACTGCCATCCAACTTCGCCTTTCGCATCTTACTGCTGACAGCAAGGCCTTGTGGGGGAAAATGAATGCCGGGCAAATGGTGTTGCATGCCCAGGCTCCTTTAAAAGTTGCTTTTGAAGAAATAAAATTAAAACGTAACATCATTAGCTTTCTCTTCGGTTCTATGGCAAAAAAACAGCTAATGAAATCGGAGCCTTTTAAAAAGAACCTGCCCACGGCACCGGCATTTAACACCATTAAACACACCGTGGATTTTAATGCTGAAAAAAATAAACTCATCACCTACATCCAACGTTTTCAACAGGCTGGCCCTTCTGGTATTACGCAACTGCCTCATCCTTTTTTTGGTAACATGTTGCCAAACGAATGGGATACCCTGCAGTGGAAACATTTGGATCATCATTTAAGGCAATTTGGAATATAATGAAAAATAGCACTATTATTATTCGTGTTTTTGCCGTAACTTTGTTTAGTGCGTTCTTTTTTTCCTGCGAAAATGATATTGAAAAAGTTAAACAGCTTACCCAGCAAGATCAGGCACCGGTGGAAACGGGGATGGGTCTTGAAATTCTGTATAGCGATTCAGGGAAAGTAAAGGTAAAGATCATTGCCCCTGAGCTAAACCGATACCAAACACCTAAGCCTCGTACAGAATTACCCAAAGGAGTTACCGTTAACTTTTTTAATGACAGCCTTCAAATCACCAGCACACTCACCAGCAAATATGCACTCCGGAAAGACGATGAAAAAACAATGGAAGCAAAAAAAGATGTGGTGGTGGTGAACGAAAAGGGAGAAAAACTAATGACAGAGTATTTAGTGTGGGACGAAAAAACAGGCAAGATATACTCAAATGAATTTGTAAAAATTATTACTGCTGACGAAATCATTTACGGCAATGGTTTCGAATCAAACCAGGATTTTAGCCGCTATAAAATATTTGACATTAAAGGGACCATAACGATTAAAAAAAATGAAGATCCTAAGAATTCTTGAGCTTTCATGGTTGCTAATAGCCATTGCAGGATTAGTTGCAGGCACCTATAAATGGTTTAGCGAGGGGTTAAGCCAGGCCGTGTTCATTTACGGAATTTCTGTTATAGCGTTTGTTTTTTTTATCATTAGGCGCAAGCAGCGCATTAGCATGGAAAAACAGGAAGCGGCAAGATGAGGGCTTTAATCTCATTTTTGTGTGACCAAAGGCTCATGTCATTACCCTTAATCGCTTAATGAATACTGATTACATTCCCGTAATACTTTCAGCCCTTGCTTTTGTAGCTTTTTACTCGGGCATTGAGATTGCTTACCTCTCCTCCAACAAATTTAAAATTGAACTGGACAGTAAACAAGGGCTATGGAGTGCTCGCATACTTTCTTTTTTTGCCAAGTCGCCCTCAAAATTTATTTGCACCATACTCATTGGTCTAAATGTTTCATTGGTAATTTATGGCACGTACATGCAAGAAATGTTGAGGCCGGTTATTGAAAATCATTGGCCACTGGACAGTCGAAGCGAATTTCTTTTTTTGATCACTGAAACCTTCATTACCACCTTTTTTTTACTGCTGGCAGGTGAGTTTTTACCCAAGGTATTGTTTAGTATTAACCCCAACCAAACCCTAACTTTTTTCTCTGGCATTATTTGGTTGAGCTATATCTTACTTTTTCCTGCGGTGTGGCTTATCCTCACGCTTACACATGCCTTGCTCAAACTCATTTTTAGGGTTGATTTTACCGAAGATAGCCCCACTTTTGGACGTGTTGATCTTGATCACTACATAACCGACATTAGCAACAACACCACCAATAAAAGCGAGCTAAATAAGGAAATAAAGATGTTTCAAAATGCGCTTGACTTTGACAGTCTTAAGGTGAGGCAATGCATGATACCGCGCACTGAGATTATAGCCATGAATGTGCAGGAAACGGTGGAAGCATTGCGAAAAAAGTTTGTGGAAACAGGGCTGTCTAAAATACTTATTTATCAGGAAAGCAAGGATAATATAATAGGCTTTGTCCATTCATACGAAATGTTTAAACGCCCCGAAACCATACAATCTGTGCTGCTGCCGGTGTCTATTTTTCCTGAAACACTGGCCGCAAAAGACATGCTTACCCACTTTACTGAAAACCACAGAAGCGTGGCCGTGGTGGTGGATGAGTTTGGCCTCACCGCAGGTATGGCTACAGTGGAGGATATTATGGAGGAGATCTTCGGAGAGATCAATGATGAGCATGATGTAGAGGAACATACTGAACGTAAAATTTCTGACCATGAATATCTTTTTGCCGGTAGGCTGGAACTGGATTATATCAATAAGAAATATGACCTTGAACTGCCCGAGGACGAGGCCTTTACCACACTGGCAGGGCTAATTTTTCACCATCACGAAGATATTCCTCTCCCTAAAGAGGAGGTAAACATCCCTCCCTACCTGCTTACCATTGAAGCGGTGTCTGGAAACAAAATAGAACAGGTGAGGGTAAGGCGCATCCGTTCAGAGGACTGACAGCCGGCACTTAACCTTTTCCCATTCCTTCCTTTGCCTCACCACTCTCCTTAAAAAAGGGTTTTATTAATTGCTTTTTCCATTGTATATTCGCCCCCTCAATTTTTAAAATACCTTATCTATATTATTTTATGGCAATTATTGGAAAAATACGCAACAGAGCCGGTTTACTTATCGGTATTATTGGCTTCAGCCTTGTTGCGTTTATTTTGGGCGACTTGCTGACCTCCAACCGCTCCTTTAT